>JAZODL010000181.1:0-1990 GCA_045596945.1 Candidatus Methanomethylophilaceae archaeon
AGTGCAGAACGATAGGAAGTCCACGGACCCTGTTGGGTCCGTGGGGAAAGGAATGTTGTAGGATTCCGACCCTTGTTTTCCTTTCTGGAAACAATGTTCCCGGACCATATCATGGATATGTTTCAGGAACATATGATTCCATCATCTGCATGATGATTCGTATATTTAATATGATCGACCTTCCTGATGTACAGCGTACAGGAATCATTGATGCTAACCAGAAACAATGAAACATCATGTGAAATCTTAAATTTCATAGATATAACGGAATGTCACACATCAAATACGTAATCAACAATCGGGGGTCTACGGACCCTCAGAAGCTGGGTCCGTAGGAGGTCAGAGAATGGAAAAGGATTCTCCGCCCCATTTGATCCCTAGGATCATCATGTGGCTGATCGACATCCTCGTCGATCCCCTCTGATGATCAGAGGGTAAAACCTTGACCGTTTCGGTCCGGTCCCGTGTTAGGCCCACGGAACCGTCAGGTTTCATTGTCATATAGATGACGATTCGTCTATTTAAACCTGACATCCTACCGTCGGACACGGAGCGGAAAGGTACCCGATCCCTCCGGATCATCCGCGACCCCGCACCGGTGCGAGGGTTCAATACCCCCGTGGCCCTGGGGGAAGCCATGACAGGCGACGATCTGAACAGGCAGTACTCCGGACCCCGCGGCGAGGACGGCAGGGTTGTCATGGAGAGGATGAACGAGCACCACGCACCGCTTTGGGAGTGGTGCCTGGCACATGTCCCGTCCGACGTCTCAGGACCGGTCCTGGACGTGGGATGCGGAGGAGGCGGCCTGCTCCTCAGGCTGTCCGGGATGTTCCCGGACGCCGACCTGTTCGGCGTGGACATCACCGACGACGCCCTGGACATGACCCGCTCGGTGGTCGGCTCGGACCGTCTGGCACTGCACAGGGCATCGGTGGACTCCATGCCGTTGGACGACGGCTCCGTCGGTCTGGTGACGGCGATGGAGACGTACTTCTTCTGGCCCGACCTGCCGGCGGCGCTCTCGGAGATACACAGGGTGCTCCGCGACGGCGGTGTCCTGGTCCTCGGTTCCGAGATGCAGGTGCGCGACGACAACGCCGACCGTGTGGACAGGGACCGCGAGGCGTACGGGGTCACGCTGTTCCCGGATGCGGAGGTGGCCCGCATGATGGCGGATGCCGGTTTCGAGGTGTCCGTGGATTCCATCCCGGAGAACGATTGGGTCGTCTTCACGGCCCGCAGGGGCCGACCGGGGAGCAACCCTCCCCGGCCGTAAGGCGGACGGTGGTCGCACCACCGTCCTGTTTAGGACGCTCCAGGGGACGGACGCACGTTGCGTGCGCAGGAGCAGATGGAACCCGTCCCCCGTGCGTCTTCCCTCGGTTCATCAGCTCCTCAGCATCCACCTCCCCGCGATGACCACCATGATGATCGCCACGACGACGAGGACGACCAGCAGGATCTCCGTGAGCTCGGAGTCCCCGGACTCGTACTTGATCACGGGCGTGCTGTTCACGGGCTCTGCCCCGGATGCGATGATCCTGACGGATTCCGTGTCGGTGCCGACGGTGAACGAGCCGCCGTTGGCGACGGTGGTGCCGTTGACGGTGATCACGGCCTTGTCGCCGTTGTATCCGGCGAGGACCGCGAAGGACACCGTGTGGGTGCCGTAGGCGAGGTCCATGCCGTCGGTGGCGACGATGCCGTCGACGTAGAGCTGCAGGCCCACGCCCGCGGAGATCACGACGTCGGAGACGTATCCGGGCTCCATGACAGCGCCGAGGGCGGTGATGCCCGAGACGGGTGCCGTGGCGGCCACCGCCTCCCCGCCGGAGGTCCACTTGGAGGGTGCCTGGTATCCTGTGACGCCCATGTACTGGACGAGGTCGGAGACGGTGACGTCCCTGTTGGACTGGTCGGTGTAGACGGTCATGAAGGGCGCCCCGTTGACGTTGACCTGGGTCGCGACCGCGGACTGGACGCCCCT
>JAZODL010000182.1:0-13889 GCA_045596945.1 Candidatus Methanomethylophilaceae archaeon
CGGGGGTTCAAATCCCTCTGCCCCCACCTTGCGTATCTTTACTGAACTCTTTGGCACCTCGAGTGCCGTCAATCCTTTTTCTCATTTTTTCTATTATAATCCGGTTGTAGTCCGAATCGATGGGTATCCGCGGATGTCCGCGACCGAGTTGAGAATTGTAAGTCCGGGGCATGTGCCCCGTGTTTATGTCAGTTCTTGAAACTGTGTATCGGTGCGGGTATCCTGCCACCACGGTTGACGAAGTCGGCGCATCCGTATCTGTTCACGGGCATGATCTCCGCCTCTCCGAGGAGGCCTCCGAATTCCGCGAAGTCCCCGACCCCCTTCCCTATCACGGGTATCAGCCTGTCCGCGGTGGTCTTCTGGTTGACCATTCCGATCGCCATCTCATCGGCTATGGTGCCAGATATGGTGGTGGCGGGTGTATCCCCGGGTACGGCGATCATATCCAGACCGACGGAGCACACACAGGTCATGGCCTCGAGCTTCTCGAGGGTGAGGGCACCGATGGCGGCCGCCTCTGCCATGGACCTGTCCTCCGTCACGGGGATGAAGGCCCCGCTGAGTCCACCCACGTAGGAGGATGCCATGACCCCGCCCTTCTTCACCTGGTCGTTGAGGATCGCCAGCGCGGCGGTGGTGCCGGGTGCTCCCGCGTACTCGAGACCCATCTCGTGCAGGATGTCCGCGATACTGTCCCCGACCGCGGGCGTGGGTGCGAGGGACAGGTCCACGATGCCGAACGGGACGCCCAGTCTCCTGGATGCCTCCTTGGCGAAGAGCTGGCCCACCCTTGTGACCTTGAAAGCGGTCTTCTTGATGGTCTCGCACAGGACCTCGAAGTTCTCCCCGCGGACCTTGGAGAGGGCGGTCTTCACGACACCGGGTCCGCTGACACCGACGTTGATGATGCGGTCGGCCTCGGTCACGCCGTGGAACGCACCCGCCATGAATGGGTTGTCGTCGGGCGGGTTGCAGAACACCACCAGCTTGGCGCACCCTATGGAGTCCGAATCGCGGGTCTCCTCGGCGGTCCTGATGATGACGTCTCCCATGAGCCTCACCGCATCCATGTTTATCCCGGTCCTGGTCGAACCCAGGCTGATGGACGAGCAGACGCAGTCCGTGCAGGCCAGCGCCTTCGGAATGGATTCTATGAGGTTCCTGTCGGCCTCGGTCATGCCCTTCTGCACCAGTGCGGAGTATCCGCCTATGAAGTTGACTCCGACCTCCTTGGCGGCCCTGTCGAGGGTCCTCGCCAGTTCCACGAAGTCGTCGGGGCATCTGCATGCGGCACCCCCGACGATCGCTGCGGGTGTGATGGAGATCCTCTTGTTTATCACGGGGACGCCGTACTCGAGGCCGATCGAATCCCCGACGGCCACGAGGTCCCTCGCGGATTCGGTGATCTTGGTGTAGACCTTCTCGCACAGCCTGTCCAGATCGGGATCTATGCAGTCGAGGAGACTGATCCCCATCGTGATTGTCCTGACATCGAGGTTCTCGTTGGAGACCATCTCGTAGGTCTCCAGGACTTCTCCCAGTTCTATCAAGTGCGGCACCTCAGATTCTGTGCATCATGTTGAAGATGTCTTCCCTGTGAGCTTTCACGATGCATCCGATGGATTCTCCGACGGATTCGAGTCCGGATGCGAGATCGGAGAACACGCCCTGGAAACCGTCGATGTCCACGATCATCATCATGTTGATGTACTCCTGGACCGTGGTCTGTTTGATATCCAGGATGTTTATGTTGTTCTGGGCGAGGTAGTTACACATCGTCGCGATGAGTCCTACGCGGTCCTTCCCAACGAGTGTGATGATTATCCTGTTCATGCTTTCACCTTTCCTTGTATCATTGTCTTATCAGTGCGTACTCTATCGAGTCCACCAGGGCTATCAGACTTGCCTCTATGACGTTGTCCGACACCCCTACGGTGGTCCAGCTGTCGACCCCGTCCGACGACCTTATCAGGACGCGTACGGTGGATGCCGTGGCGCTCTTCCCATCCAGCACACGTACCTTGTAGTCGGTCAGCCTGATGTCCCCGAGTTTGGGGTAGAACCTCATGAGGGCCTTCCTGAGGGCGTTGTCCAGCGCGTTGACGGGTCCGTTCCCGTCGGCGGCAGTGTGCTCCACATTGCCGTCCCTGTCGCGGACCTTGACGCTGGCCTCCGAGTCCATCCCGTCGGCGGAGTGCTGGTCTATGTATATCCTGAAACCGGGGACCTCGAACATCGGTTCGATCTCCCCTCTGAGCCTCCTGACGATCAGTTCGAAGCTCGCATCAGCTCCCTCAAACTGGTACCCCTCGGACTCCATCCTCTTGATGATGTTCGTGATGTCCGGGCTGTCGTCTCCGATGTCCATGCCCAGTTCCCTGAGCTTCTCGGACACGCTGGCGTTCCCGGCCATCTCCGAGATGAGGATCCTGCGGACGTTACCCACGGACCCCGGTTCGATGTGCTCGTACGTGCGGCTGTCCCTGGCGAGCGCGGAGACGTGTATCCCGCCCTTGTGTGCGAACGCGCGTTCGCCGACGAACGGCGTCCCGGGCGGGGCCGGCATGTTCGCGATCTCCCCGACGAACCTGGACAACGGTGTGAGGTCCTCCAGGGACGCGTCGGTGTCGTAACCCATCTTGAACACGAGGTTGGGTACGATGGAGCAGAGATCCGCGTTGCCGCATCTCTCCCCCAGACCGTTCACCGTGCCCTGAACCATCGTGCATCCCGACTCGACGGCCGCCAGGGTGTTCGCCGTTGCGAGTCCGGAGTCGTTGTGGCAGTGGATCCCCAGCGGTGTTCCCACGGACAGGAGGACCTCACCCACGGCCTCGGACACCTCGGACGGCAGGCTGCCCCCGTTGGTGTCGCAGAGGATCAGGTACTCCGCCCCACCGGACTCCGCCGCCCTGAGGGCGTTGATGGCGTACCTGCTGTTCGACCTGTACCCGTCGAAGAAGTGCTCCGCATCGAACATCACGTGCTTCCCGGATTCCACGAGGAAGCGAACGCTGTCCTCGATCATGTCCAGGTTCTGATCCAGGTCGATGTTCAGTGCATCCGTCACCTGGAAGTCCCATGCCTTGCCGAATATGCAGCACCACTCCGCGGGACACTCCCCGAGGGCCACGAGGTTGGGGTCCTCGGATGGTCTGTTGGTGGACCTGCGTGTGCTGCCGAACGCCACCAGCTTCGTGTGCGTGAGCTCCAGTTCCGCCACACGGGTGAAGAACTCGTCGTCACGGGGGTTGGAACCCGGCCATCCCCCCTCCACGAAGTCCATTCCGAACGAATCCAGTCTGCGGAGTACGTCCAGCTTGTCCTCGGACGAGAACAGGACCCCGTCGGTCTGGGCCCCGTCGCGGAGGGTGGTATCGTAGATCTGGATCCTTCCCGCTTCCTCTGTCATCTGCGCGCTTCCATTATCGCCACGAGATCGCTCAGGATGGCGGATGCGGTCTCCATGCGTCCGGCACCGCGTCCCTGCACGGTCACCGGTCCCGCGAGGTCGGTGTTGATCTGGGCGGTGTTGAGTGTGCCCGAGAGTCCGAGGGCGTGTCCGCGCGGGATCAGCCTCGGACCCACGGAGAGCTTCGTGTCGGACACCTCCCCTATGAGCCTGATCACCATGTTGCGTGATTTGGCGAGTGCGATCGCACCCTCCGTGATGGACGTGATGCCCGTGATCTCCACGTCGTCGAAGGAGACGTCCCTGCCGAACACCGAGTTGGCCAGGATGACCACCTTGCAGGCGCTGTCGTAGCCCTCTATGTCATTGGTCGGATCCGTCTCCGCATAGCCCATCTGCTGGGCCTCCTTGAGGGCCTGTTCGAAGGGCTGTCCGTTGTCCATCTTGCTCAGGATGAAGTTGCACGTCCCGTTGAATATGCCGCGGATGGACCTTATGTTCTCCCCAGCCAGGTTCTCCCTGCACAGGTTTATGATGGGCATGGCGCCTCCGACCGAACCCTCGAAGCGCAGCATGCACCCCTTGGATTCCGCCAGGTCCATGAGTTCGCGGAACCTCAGCGCCAAGGGGCCCTTGTTGACGGTGATGACGTCCTTCCCGCACTCCAGGGCGTGTCTGATAGTGATGAGCCCCGTCCCACCGGTCCTGACGTCGGTGGGGCTGACCTCCACGAGGATGTCGTAGTCGATGGAATCGAGTACCGCCAGGGGATCGTCGTATCCATCTGGTCCGACCCTGCCGTTCTCCGCCTTGCCGACGACTATCGACATCGGGTCGAGTCCGTCCTGCGATGTCACGTACGATCTGGAGTCCATGGCACCCACGATGGTGACATCCTCCCCGAACCTCTCGGTGAAGAACCCCTTCCTGGAGGCAACGACCTCTGCGAAACCCTGTCCCACCGTGCCGAAGCCGCATATGAACAACCTCATCTCACACACCCCTCACATAGACTATTCCGGATTTCCTGCAGACATCGTTCAGGAGACTGTCCAATCTGTCGAGATCCTCCTCGCTGCGGGCCTTGACCGAGATCATCCCGGTGCGTTTGCTCGGGTCCACGGTCTTGGAGGAGTACCTCACATCGACGGCCTCGAGGGATATCGTCTTGGAGGCCTCGTCGATGATCCCCTCGATGTAGGATGCATCGAGGTCGCCTATGAGGAGGTAGTCCATGTTGAACGTCTCGTACACCGATCCGATACGGGATATGACGATGTCCCTGGACTTCCATATGTTCTTCAGGTCCTCTACCTGGGAGTCGTCCTCGACCTCGAACGTGATGTTGATGCAGATCCTATTGTTGATGATCTGTTCACGGTTGTGGACCACACCCATAATGTTCCCGTTCACCATGGAGACGGGTTCGAGCGATCCCACCAGTTGTCCGGGCAGGTCCTTTACAAACAGTTCTGCGTTCACTATCATGTGCGCACCAGTGTCACGGTTATTCCTGCCACGTGTATTTAATGAAATTGCGCGCGCGACTACAGGGTTCGCAGGAACGTATGCAGAATCCATGACACAGAGAATGTGAGAAGCGCCGAGAGGGAGATTTGAACTCCCGAGGGAAAGTTCCCACGAGCTTTCCAGGCTCGCGCCTTACCGGGCTGGGCCATCTCGGCTTATTAACCGGGGGATTTAGTAAACATATTAATAATTTTTGTTCACCCAATCCACATCAGATCTGAAATCCTCGAGGTGACGGCGTGTTTCACGGCATTCTCCGAGCGTTTCATCGTCCACGGTGAACGTGGCGAACCCCTCCCCGGTCCCGCATTCCGCTATCGTCGTCCCGAACGGATCCAGGGCGCGGGAGCATCCGTGCATCCGCAGGTCGCCGATCGCCCCAGTGTTGTTCACGTACGCCGTGTAGGTGACGTTCTCCAGCGCACGTGCGGGCAGGACCGTGTCCAGGAACCTCTTCGACTGCACCGCCGAGGCGGCGACGCATATGTTCACGGAGGATCCGCCGAGCGAGCACCCGTGGAGGATCTCGGGGAAGAACACGTCGTAGCATATGCACATCCCGAACCCGATGCCGTGGTAGTGGCCGATGGCCGGCCCGGCACCCTCCGAGAAACCGTCCTCCGAGTAGATGCCGAATCTGGCCAGGTGGGCCTTGTCGTAGTAGACGTCCCCGTCCGGGGACAGGAACGCGAGGCTGTTGAACACCTCCCCGTCCCCGTAGCGCGGGGTCCCGACGGCGACGGCGCGGTCCCATTCGCGGCATGCGTCCGACACCATGCCGAGGCACCTCCCGACCTCCCCCTCCATGCCGACCGGATCCACCCCGTATCCGGTGAGGAACGATTCAGGGAAGATGTAGACATCCGCAGATTCCGAGGACAACTCTCCGAGGATCCTCCGTGCATTGGCATCGGGGTCCCCCATCACGGGTATGAACTGGCACAGGCCGACAACAGGGTCCATGTGCACGGATGGCCGCATGCTTAGAAAACAGTTGCCAAGGATTATATCCGCTCCATGCGATAGCCAGATGATGTCAGTGACCAAGCTGCCCAACATTACCGAAGAGGATGTCCAGAACCTGGTGGGTTTCATCAGGACGACCGTGGAGGATGCCGGTTGCGACGGTGCGGTCATAGGTATCAGCGGCGGTATCGATTCCGCCGTCGTCACCAAGCTGTGCGTGGATGCACTTGGGCCGGACAGGGTCCTCAACATCTTCATGCCGTCCCGTGTCACGCCCGCCGGGGACTACAAGACCACATCGGAGCTGTGTTCCGGATGGGGCACCGAGTACAGGGTCGTCGACATCCAGCCCGCCGTGGATGCACTCGCCGCAGTGCTGCTCACCGGCGAGGAGACCCCGCTCGAGAGGGGGAACATCTCCGCCAGGTGCAGGATGGTGGTCCTGTACAACTTCGCCAAGAAGAGGAGGTACCTCGTGGTGGGGACGTCCAACCAGAGCGAGATCATGATGGGGTACTTCACCAAGTTCGGTGACGGTGCCTGCGACGTCACGCCACTGGCCAACCTGTACAAGACGGAGGTCCGTCAGGTGGCCCGTCTGATAGGGGTGCCCGAGGACATAATCGTGAGACCCCCTTCCGCCGGTCTCTGGGAGGGGCAGACCGACGAATCCGACATGGGGATCAAGTACGCCGATCTGGACGCCATCCTCTACGATCTGGAACACGACATGACCGTGGCGCAGATCTCCCAGGACACGGGTGTCCCTCGTGAGAAGGTCGACGAGATCCGCAGACAGGTCGAGTCCATGGAGCACAAGAGGCTTCCGCCGATCCGCCCCAGTGATTTCTGAGCCTCATCGCAGGGGATCCGTTCATCCTGGGTTCGGATGATAGAAAACTATATAAACAAGTGATGTATCACGAGTTTTGTTGCTCCTGTAGTGTAGCGGCCAATCATGAAGCCCTCTCGAGGCTTCGACTCGGGTTCAAATCCCGACGGGAGCACTATTCTCTTATTCTTCGTTCCTTCATTTGTATTCCGTGTCCCTGTTCCGTCCACGGCACATCGTCGCATCATGTCCGTCAACGTCGGATTCTCGAAGAAAGAGGGGAGGGTGAGACGGGCGTTCCGTCTCATATCTTGGAGAACTGCTGGAGGACCTTGGAGAACTCGGCGATGGTCTCATCGGCGTCGCCGTTCTCGATACCGTCTCTGACGCAATGGTTCAGGTGCCCCTCCAGGACAATCTGACCCACCTTGTGTATGGCACTCTTGACCGCGTTGATCTGGATCATGATGTCCTCGCAGGGCACATCCTCGTCGATCATGCGATCGATCGCGGAAACCTGTCCGGAAATCCTGCTGAGGCGTCTGTGGAGGTTGTCCGTGTCCATGCACTGTCTCATGGACGGTGGATGCACGGGATCGGATAAAACCTGTGCGAAGGTAAGACGGGTACGGGGGCGTGAAACGGCCCCCGTACGATTCAGGCGGTGCCACGGGCATCCATGCGGTTGCGCAACATGGACGCCACGACCGTGACAGCCAACGTCCCGAGTATGATGCCTAGGGACATGAGGATGGGGATCTCGACGAAGTCCGCCGCCATGAGTTTGAATGCCACGAACAGCAGGATGACCCCTAGTCCGTACTTGAGGTACCTGAGGGAGGCGAGCCCGCCGCGTATCGCGAAGTACAGGGATCTGAGTCCGAGGATCGCGAAGATGTTGGAGGTGTACACGACCAGCATGTCGGTGGATATCGCGAGCACCGCGGGGATCGAATCTATGGCGAACACTATGTCCGTGAGCTCGATGACCAGGATGCACATTAGCATGGGTGTGATGACCCTCCTGCCGTCGATCCTCGTGGTGAGCCTGTCCCCGTCCAGCGTAGGGCTGCAGTTGAGGTGCTTGCTGAGGAAGTCGGCGATCTTGCTGCCACCCCCTTCCTCCTCCTTCTTGAACATCGTCTTGAGGGCGGCGTAGATGAGAAGCACTCCGAATACGTACATCACGACATGGAACCTCTCCAGGAGCTCCACACCGGCCACGATGAACAGGGCGCGGAACACGACCGCCCCGATTATCCCGTAGTAGAGCGCCTTGTGCTGGTACTCGTCGGGGATCGCGAACATCGAGAATATTATGATGAATACGAACAGGTTGTCTATGCTCATCGCCTTCTCTATCACATACGCCGTCAGGTACTCGGTACCTGTGACCGGGCCGAACTCGTAGAATATGAATACGCCGAAGAGCAGGGCGATCCCGATCCACATCGCCGTCTCCAGCAGGGCCTTCCGTGTGCTTATGTGGTGGGCCCCGCGGTTGAAAACGAACAGATCCAGGGCGAGCAACACGATGACCACGATGCCGAATATGATCCAGACCATCATTTCGTCCATGCGTCATCCCATGACGGTTACTTATTAAAAGTGTTGTAAGGGGTTTCGAGGATGTTCCGCAGCATCACAGGATGCCCATGATGATATGCTCATGGGTGTGGATGTGGGCATGTGGGAACGCGAGTGTCATCAGGAGGATCAGGAATATCCCCAGGACGATGAGGGTGAACGACTTCACATCGATGTTCTCCCTGTGGAACGCCTCGGGCAGCATGTCGCACAGAGCGACGTACATGAACGTCCCCGCCGCGAACGCCAGGGGAATCCCCACGAAGCCGTCGACATGGATCCCGTTCAGGACGAGGAAGAACAGCACTCCGGCGACCGGTGTTATGAGGGAGAAGCCCAGTAGGCGCCTCAGTGCGGACGACCTGTCCATGTTCGTGAGCAGCATCGTGGACGACAGGGAGAACAGGACCACGAACTTGTGGATGCACATCCCCACGGTCGCCATCAATCCGACGGTCTCACCTGCGAGGAAGGTCGCAGCCAGTGCGAGTCCGTCGCATGCCGCGTGCACGGACAGTCCTATGAAGGATGACATGGACGCGATCTTGTGGCTGTGGGCATCCCTGCAGCACTGGCAGCCGCACTCGCACATGTTCCTGTGCTTCATGACGACCTCCACGACCATCATCACGACGAATCCGGCGAGGACGGCGTACATCGCGGTGTCCATGTCGTGACCGCCGTTCTCGACCTGTTCCATCGCCTCGGGGAGGAGCATGAGGAAGAGGAGTCCGAGGAATATCCCGGTGCTGAGCGCCACCAGCAGGTGGGCCTCTTCGTCCCTCAGCTTCTTGATATGGGGGAGGAACGCACCGACCATCGACACGGCGACCAGGATCGCGGCGTACAGAAGGAACGTCATTAGGGAATCCATGTGTGCGAGTCCGGGATTATGTATTAAAATATTGGTGCAATGTTAATAACATATGCCGTCCGGGACGGCTGAAGTTAATAAGTGGTACCATGGGGATAGTGAGCATATCGTTGAACGAGGACAACCTGGCGGCACTCGACCGCATCCAGGACACATACGGTCTCAGCGGCAGATCCGAGGCCGTGCGCATGTCCATCAACGCGGCCCTCGCTGATATTCGCGAGTTGGAGAGCATGGACGGTGTGGTGGAGGGGGTGCTCGTCATCGTGCGTGGCAACCATGCGGACCCGTGGATGATCCAGATCCAGGCCCGTTACGAGGAGAACATCAAGACCCAGATGCATTCGCACCTCAGGAACCACAAGTGCCTCGAGGTCATGGTCGTCTCCTGCCAGGCGGAGGTCCTGTCGGAGATGATGCGGGCGATACAGGCAGAGGGCAAGGCGGACTACGTCAAGTTCGTCCGTAGCTGACCTCTTCGGAGGGGTGCCGAACCCCTCCGAAAGCATCCAAAACGGGTATGAAACGGCGTTTTACATCTGTTTTATAAAGTAGTAAGGTGTAACTCCCCGCGGATGGGATGGCATGAGTGATTCAAACTCGCGCACAATTAGCAGCGGCAGTGCTCGCAAGGGCATCTTCAGCCGCATCTCGCTGCCGAAGTTGTCTGGAAACGAGGCGGCGGATTCGTTGAAGAAGAAGATCAACCAGTTCTCGGACGCCACACGCGGCATGGGCACCACGATACAGGGTGCATTGGGCAACGGGAGGAAGGAGTCCAACCCCTATTCCAAAGGTGTCGGGGAGTTGGATGACTACGGCTACGAGAAGTACAACATCGCCGAGGACACCGAGATCTTCATCTCCAAGGTCCCTGAGAGGGCTCTCTTCAACGAGGGCGAGCCCATGATGATGAGGGCGAGCAGCGGGACCTTCATAGGTTCCAACGAGGTGGTGTCCGAGGCACCCGTGGACACGTCCGACGTTGTGGCGGAGTCCAAGCAGAGCATCGCCAAGCTGTTCCCCAACGTGGAGGTCGGTCCGGGCAACGACGGCACCATCCGGGGGGTCACAGGCCCCGTGGTGGGCGGCGTGGTCGAGGTGGAGAGCAGGATCGAGATGGACAACGCCTTCCTCAACAAGGTGTCCAGGCCGTCGGTGTCCTACCCCACGGGCGACATCGTCGCGGACGTTGCCGGAGCGGATTCCGATTCGATCGTCTCCCCCGAGGTCCCCGTCGAGGCCCCTGCGGAGGAAGACGACAGCTGGATGTACTGTGACGATGACGAGGCACAGGCCATCCTGGATATCAACAGGGGCTCGATCGACGCGATCGTGGAGGGTTCGTCCGTCGGACCCACATCCATCATGTACAGGGAGGAACCCGTCGAGGAGTCCGTCCCCGAGGTCGATGCGGCAATCCAGTTCACCGAGGCCCCCGTCGATGTCGAGATCGCAGAGGGGGCTCCCGCAGAGGTCCCCGTCGAGGTCATGGTCGCCAAGCCCGCTCTTCCGACCATCGATGTCACGAATGACGGAGTGTTCACTGAGTCCGAGACCGAACCCGAGACCACCGTGTCCACAGGGGAGGCCGCAACCGTGCTGAACGCCGAGGCTGTCGCGACATCCGCGGCAATCGAGGCTCCCGCACGTATCCTCCCATCCAATCTGGATGAGGACGGTTCATCCTGCCTCGCACCCATCGCGGATCCCGTCAGGCGCCGCCCCAAGACGAGGACGTACAAGTTCGGGAAGAACGGCGTTCTGCAGAATGTCGATTCGGAGAGGAAAGAGGAGTCCGTGGAGGGGCTCCGTGGCCCTTTTGATGTGACAGTCGGGGAGACTGTCGCCCGGGTCGAGACAGAGGTGTCCGAACCCGTCTCCACCGTTCCCCCAGTGGAACTGCTGGACGAGGTCGCGGACGTGATGAGGCTGGTTCTGCCGGAGCTGGACCTGGACGAGGACTCGTCCACAGTCCCGTTCGACGATGCGCAGATCCCGGTCGACGGTATGGAGTCAATGTGCTTCGAGCGCATCGCGGACGATCCCGTCGATGCGACCGGGGAGGACATCGTGACGATGCAGTTGCCCGAGCCGCCTATGGCGGTGGAGGCCCCCGTGTCGTCCGTACCGGAACGGGGTGCCGAACCCATCCATGAAACGCAGGCACCTGTCGACTGTTCCGAGTCCCCGGTGACGGATGCACCTCCCCACGGGGTGGTGTTCTCGTTCGGGACGGGGGGCACGGCCATGGAGGGGTCCATGGTCTGCTTCTCGTTCTGAAACCCCTTAACTCCCTTCTGTTCTGAACTACTGCGGTTAAATACGGTACTGCTCATCCGTCCGTCATGGAATTAATGATGCAGCTGTTGTTCACGATGGCTGTCCTCTTCGTCCTGGCCCGTTGCGGATCCGCACTGGTCAGCAGGTTCGGCCTACCCGGACTCATCGGTGAGATCGTCATCGGTATAGTCATCGCCAACCTGGCATTCGGTGACTGGTCCCTCATGGAGGCCCTGGGCCTTGTCGTGCCGGCACCCGGTATGGATGTGACTACGGGCAGCGATCTGTACACGATAATCTACACGTTCGCTGAACTGGGGGTCATATTCCTCCTGTTCACCGTCGGTCTCGAGACCAAGGTCGGGGACCTGCTCGGTTCCGGGAAGGCGGCACTCTTCACCGCCGTGATGGGAGTCGTACTGCCGTTCATCGCCGGTTTCGCGGTCATCATCGCCCTGGAGGGCAACATGAACCACGCCCTGTTCATGGCGGCCGCGATGGTGGCGACGTCCGTCGGTATCACCGCACGCATCATCAAGGACATGAGGCTCATGGACACGCGCGAGGCCCGCATCATCATTGGAGCGGCGGTCATCGACGATGTCCTGGGCATGATCGTCCTCGCCATAGTCAAGGGTATGGCGGATTCGGGCGAGATCTCCATCCCGAGCGTCCTCAGCATCACCCTCCAGGCGATCCTGTTCGTCGTGGCGGTCCTGCTGGCCTGCAAGTTCGTGGTGCCGCGCATATACGACTACTTCGATGCCCGCAAGAGGCGTGCCGAGGCGGAGGGCAGGGTCGTCGGATCCGTCAACAAGCTCATCCTCGCGATAGTCGTGTGCCTTGCGATGGCGGCACTGGCGGAGTACATGGGTCTCGCCGCGATCATCGGGGCGTTCCTCGCCGGGATGCTGTTCGCCGACTACGCATGGGAGTGGGACCTGGAGCACAAGGTGGAGTCGATCACCTCGTTCTTCATATCGTTCTTCTTCCTCAACGTGGGTTTCCAGGTGGACATCTCCACGCTCACGGACGTGTCCGTCATCGGTCTCGCGGTCTTCATCATCGTGCTGGCCCTGCTGACCAAGTACTTAGGATGCGGTGTCGGTGCGAAGATTGGCGACAGGAGCATAGACAGGTCCTCGTTCAACATCATCGGAGTCGGCATGGTGCCCAGGGGCGAGGTCGGAATCATAGTGGCATCCATAGGTCTCGCATCCGGGGCGATGTCGCCCGATCTCTACGCCGTCGTCGTCCTGATGTCCGTCTCCACGACAATCATCGCGCCCCCGATCCTGTCCAAGATGTTCAGGAAGAAGTATCCGGAGGACTACAGGATCCTGCCGGATGACAGGGTCTGATGAAAACAGGGGCTCCGCCCCTTCTTTTTCCCTTTATCTTTTCTCCGGGGGCCGGGGATCTCGGTAATGTCCGTGTCACGGAGTAGCGCCCAAGCTGGTGCTGTGTAAAATGGATGGAACCTCTGTGTTCAGAGGGGGAACAGTGTGTTCGCCAGGAGGACGATGACCACGAGTCCGACCGCGAGACCGATGACGGCCCTGGGGCTGATCTTGAGACCCTTCTCGTTCTCGGAGTCGAAGTACCTCATGAGACCTGCAGAGGACTGGAATCCACTGTCGTTCTTCTTTGCCATGGTGTGGCGAATCGGAGGTACATATAAAAACGTTATCTGGGTTGGGCCAATGCGATCCCCGGATGCGACACCTGCCCGAACCCCTCCCGCATCAATGTTTTATAATCCAGTATCATCGCGTCCGCATAGACGGGCCGTATTGTGCCCGCGAGCGGGAAGTGTGTTGCAATGGTGTCGAACAGCGGTCTCACGATCGGATCTGGGTTGCCCGAACTCCTGGCCGAGTCCCTCGGTCGGGATGTCGGCGATGTCTGTCCGACGGGTCGTGTCTGCATGTTCGCGTTCGGCATGTCCTCGACCGCACCCGAGATGCTGTCATCCTATGCGGACGAGTGCCTCCACATCCCGTTACCGTTGGTCATGGACCGCAGGGTCCCCGGGTGGGTGGGGTCCGATGTGGACGTGATCCTCATCTCGTGCTCCGGCGACGAGCCGGAGCTGATGGAGGTGTACCATGAGGTCCGCCACAGGGGGTGCCGCGTCCACTGTGTGACGTCGGGGGGCGGACTGATGGATGCCGCCTTGCGCGATGGGGTCAACCTTGTCAGGATCCCCGAGGGCCTCACCCGTCCCGGTTCCGCCGGCGCGGTCCTGGGTTCGGTCGCATCCATCCTGCGCAGCATGGGTGTGTGCGACATAGTCGGCAGGTTGCGGTCCGAGTGCCCGGACCTGGTCGTGTACAGGGACTCCCTGTCAACGTCTGACACCGTGTCCCGGATCGCATCCGCACTCGCCGGAAGGGTTCCCG
>JAZODL010000183.1:0-3292 GCA_045596945.1 Candidatus Methanomethylophilaceae archaeon
TAGGTCTCGCGACCGTATCTCAGCGGGAGGATGTCATCCGTGGTCGCGGAGTCCAGGGCGTGCTCCCCGGACAGCACGGTCACCGGGTCCCCCTCGGCGAGCGGATGCTCCGGGGGGACGTGCCTCCCGTCCACAAGTGCGTCGGAACCCTCCGGAAACCCGGACAGCAGCTCCCCGACGGTGCGGGCGTCGGTATCGACGGGCTCCCCGTCGACGATGATCCTCATCATCCCCCTCCGACGAAACCCACGACCTCCAGCACCTGCCCATCCGACAGGACCACGTCGTCGAGGGTGGCACGGGGACATATCCCGCCGTCGAGCTCGACCGCCACGCGGGACGTGTCGTACCCGAGCGATCTGACCAGGTCCCCCACGGTGGTGGACGGACCTATCGGCACCGTCGAGCCGTTAACGGTCACGGAACCCTCACGGGACATGGGGCCTCACCTTCAGGATCAGGTCCCTGAGCTCGTGCGCAGCTGCCCGGACATCGTCCTGGGCCACCACCGCGGACACCACCGCCGCGGAATCCGCACCGGCGCGTATCACGTCCTGGATGTTCCCGCGGTTGATGCCGCCGATCGCGACGACGGGGACGTCCACCGCCGACTTGATCTCCAGGATCGGGTCGAGTCCGAGCGCCTGCTTGGCATCGGGTTTCGTGGACGTGTTGAAGATCGATCCGACACCGAGGTAGTCGGCACCACCCTCCACTGCGGCCACGGCCTCGGCGACGTCGTGTACCGAGACCCCGATGATCGCCGACTCGCCCATGAGGTCCCTCGCGACCTCCACCGGGATGTCGTCCTGACCCAGGTGCACCCCGTCCGCACCGGATGCGATGGCAATGTCCACCCTGTCGTTCACGATGAAGAACCTGCACATCTCGTCCGCCTTGCGTCTGATGAGCTCCGCCTGCTCCAGCATCGCCCTCCCATCGGCGTGTTTCATCCTCAGCTGGACGACATCCGCCCCGCCCTCGTAGGCGAGTGCGGCGGTCTCCGCATCGGTGCGTCCCCTGGACAGTCCGGAATCCGTCACGACGTATAGGTCGAACATGTGTGTCCGGATGGTCGACCATGTAGATGAAAAAAGTGGTGTCCGGTTTCCCACGGATGTGTGAATGTATGTTCGAAAAAACGTAAAGTACGAAAACGAACGCAAACGAACGAAAAGCGAAAGACAATCGGACCTTGAAAAAGGGGTTTCCGGGGCAATGCCCCGGTTTCAGGTCATCAGAGCTGGTCCTTGACCATGTCGTACGTGATGAAGCACGCCGCGGTCTCCGTGTCGTAGTCCTCGATGTACGGGTAGAATGTCTCGATGAGCTCCCCGTACAGGTCGTACGCGAAGTCGAGTCCGATCTGGTCGTAGATGAGTCCTGCGACGAATGCGCTCCTGGCGATGTCGGGCATCGTCTTGTTGATGACGATGTAGTTCTCGGGGTACGCCTCCATCTTCTCGAAGTACTTGCCGTAGTAGGTGAACTCGTCGGATAGGTCCGTGGACTCGTCCCATCTGACGCCCCATCCGGTGTACTCTATGATGTAGTCTGCCTGGTACTTCTCGATCGCCGCCCATGCGCCGTTGTCGTCCTTGAGGCTGCGGGTGTTCTTGCCGCCGTTCTCCTCGGCCGAGAAGTCGGAGAGGTTGACGGTGCCCGCCGCGACGGTGTTCTTCGTCAGGTAGTAGTCGGTGGCGCACATGTTGTAGGAGTACATGGTGAGGGAGGTCTTCTCGGTCCTGAGTGCGCTGACCTTCTGTGAGAGGATCTCGTTGTACTTGTCGTAGAACGCGACGATGGCATCGGCGCGCTCGGTCCTGTCCAGGAGGAATCCCATGAGCAGGTAGGTGTTCAGGGAGAGGTCTGAGGACTCGGGGTTGATCCTGATGCAGTCGATGGGCATGCCCTCGAGGTCGGTCTCGACGTCGTCGTAGGTGGACGAGTAGAGTGTGACGATCGCATCGAGGTTGTACTTGCTGATCTCCTCCTTGTCGATGGTGTAGGCCTTGGGGCCGATCTGGGGAAGGTCGTAGGTGGGTGCGTCGAGGACGGGGTCCAGGCTGGACGAGGATCCGGTCTTCCCGTACGCGAGTCCGCTCGCACCGAGTGCGTTGATGACGGGGTGGACCATGGTTCCCGCGATACCGATCCTCTTGATGGGGTAGTCGGTCTTGGCGACGTCCCCGAGTCCGTTGACGTAGTACACGGTGCACGGTTCCTTGTCGATGAGCTTCTGGATGATCGCCCTGTCCCCGGAGTCGAGGGTGCCGTCCCTGTTCGCATCGGCGTAGGGGTTGGCATCTGGGTCCCAGGATCCGGTCATCTCGTCGAACGCCTTCAGGTCGTCCGAGTCTATGTGGTCGTCGTTGTCCACGTTCCCGTAGACCTGCAGGCGACCCATGGTGTTCTTCTCGCCCTCGCCGTCGTCACCGAGGAAGAGGAATGCTGCAACTCCCCCCACCACGAGCAGTGCGACGATCGCGATGGCGGCGATCTTGGTTGTGTTCGCCATGTTGGATTATACATCCAACAGTATATATGTACATGTCGGGCCACGTCAACGGGAGCAGACGGACCCCTCGGGGTAGTCCCCCGGTTCGAAAAGTGAGTCCCTGAGGATGACGTACGGGCGGCCGTTGTCGGTTATGACCTGCGACTCGACGTCGTAGACGGTCCTGATGTTCTCCTCGGTTATGACCTCCTCTGGGGAACCCATCCTGAAGATCCCCCTGTCGTACAGCATGATGATCCTGTCGGAGTACCTGGATGCGATGTTCAGGTCGTGGCTGATCATGATCACCGTCATCCCCTGGCTGACGGACAGCTCCTTGAGGATGCGCGTGACGTCCATCTGGTGCTTGATGTCCAGGTTGGAGGTGGGCTCGTCCAGCAGGAGTATCTTCGGCTTCTGGGCCAGTCCCCTGGCGAGGACGATCTTCTGGTGCTGACCTGCGGAGAGCTGGTCGAAGGACCTCATCGCGAACTTCTCCATTCCGAGGAGCTTGAGGATGGCGTAGGCCTCCTTGACGTCGGAGTCCTTGATCTTGTGTCCGGAATGGGGGTGCCTCCCCATGAGCACGGTGTCCATGACGGTCATCGGGAACACGTCGCTGGTGGCATGGGGCACGAACCCCATGGTCCTCGCAAGCTCCTTGATGGGAATCTCGCCGATCTCCCTTTCCCCGATGAAGACCTTCCCGTCCGACGGGTTCAGGATCTTGTTGAGGCAGTAGATGAGTGTCGACTTGCCGACACCGTTGGGTCCGATGATGGATATCATCTGGGG
>JAZODL010000184.1:0-8267 GCA_045596945.1 Candidatus Methanomethylophilaceae archaeon
GGGTGACTTCAAGGATGTCCGGAGGGCCGGAGCCATAGCCGCCATGCTCTCACCGTACTCCACAGAGGCCAACTACCCGTCCGACACCATGGACGCGATTGACCGGGATGCGACCCATTCCATGCTGATGGAGATGATGTCCATGATCCAACCGCACTCCTGGGCGATCCTCGGGGAGTCGGTGCTCGATCCTCGATGCCCCGGACGACCCGGTGTACGGTCGCACGGGAGGTCGCTGACGATGACGGACGGGACGTACAGGTAAGACCTCGTCGACAGGACCGTCGGGAGGATCGTCGGGCTGTCTCACCGGAGACGATCATCATCCACGGTCCCGTGGCGAAGGGTGTCGCGGACGAGTACAGCGATCTGAACCTCCTCGTGGTGATGGATACCGACCTGCCGTTCTTCAGACGCCCGCCGGTCCTGTACAGGGAGCTCCGCGGGATCGGACTGTCCATGGACATCCGTGTCATGACCCCGGACGAGTTCGATTACGTCAAGGACTATCCCGGCACATACGCCAACATGATCGTCCGTACCGGGAGGGTCGTGTACAGATATGGGATGTGAGGACATCCGTTCCGGATCCAGGTATGATGTTATGAAAACAACATGTTGTTTCCCAAGTGAATCTGTTAAATATTCATGGTGGTGATTTCACATCATGTCATCGGAAACCGGATTCAGGTACGACCTGGCTGAGGAGACCGTGCAGAGGATCGTGGAGAGGTTCTCCCCGGACAAGGTGGTCGTGTACGGCTCCGTCGCGAGGGGTGTGGCGGACGAGCACAGCGACCTGGACCTCCTCGTGGTCCTGGAGGACGATGAACCGTATTTCGAACGTCTCTCCGAGATCGAGCTCGCCGTCAGCGACATCAGGGTCCCCAAGGACATCATGATGCTGAGCAAATAGGAGTTCGACAGGACCTGGGACAACCCGTACTCGTATGCCGGACAGGTCATGAGGACCGGCAGGATAGTCTATGAGGCATGATGAGTGCGACGGCGATCACACGGCACTCGCAGAAGCCTACCTCAGGGCTGCGGAGGAGGATGAACGTATCGCGAGGATACTGGAGCCCTTCATGGGGGAGGTTCCCCACAACATCTGCATGATGGCGTCGCGTGCATGCGAGAAGTACCTGAAAGCGAAATCCATGTATCTGAACGGGAAGACGACAACCATCCACGACCTGATAGAATTGTTAGATTCGCTGGGGAACGTCCCGAATCGCGGAGACGCCGTCAGAATCGCCTCCATGTTGAAGCGTTATCCGACACAGGCGAACTATCCGTCCCGTACCCGGGACAGGATCGGTGTCGGAGAGGCTACACGCGCCTTGGAACTCATGGACAGACTGGTATCCATCATCGATCCCCATGATCCCAGGGTGCACGGGGAGGTGCTGATGGACCGTTTCTGCGTATGTTCCCAGTGATCGTACATCAACCGTGTTCACGAGTATAAATGTTAAATAATCAAAGGTCTGACAAACAATCATGTTATCGGACACCGGATTCAGATACGACATGGCTGAGAAGACCGTGCAGAGGATCGTGGAGAGGTTCTCCCCCGACAAGGTCGTGGTGTACGGTTCCGTTGCAAGAGGTGTCGCCGATGAGCACAGCGACCTGGACCTCCTCGTGGTCCTGGAGGACGATGAACCGTACTTCGAACTCCTCTCCGAGATCAGACTCGCCGTCAGCGACATCAGGGTCCCCAAGGACATAATGATGATTAGCACGGAGGAGTTCGACGCCACACGGGACAACCCGTACTCGTATGCTGGCCAGATAATGAGGACGGGCAGGATCGTCTACGACGCGGCGTCTGGCACATACGCAGGAATATAAACCGCGACCCCCATCCCACCACCATGTACAGAGTCCTCCTGGTCAGCGGAGACGGCGGGTTCCTGGACCTGGCGGGAAAGTTCCTGTCCCACTTCAACCCGGACATCGTCCTCAAGACCGTCAGGTCGTCCAAGGGCGGGGTGGAGGCGCTGATGACCGGCACCTTCGACACCGTGGTCGTGGACCACGACGGGAACGACCTGGACTACTTCGGTTTCATGGACGAGATGGACCGCATCCGCATGACTCTGCCGTCCATCCTCCTCTACAGGGAACTCACCGCGGAACAGTTCTCCAGGGCCGTCGACTACCGCGTCAGCGGTGTCATGCAGCGCGGGAGGAGCCAGCCGGATAAGTTCTTCGGGACCCTGTCCCGGAAGATCACCATCGCCGTGGAGAAGAACCGCGCCGAATTGGAGAGGGCGGTCACGGAGAAGAGGATGAAGGCCATCATCGAGATGGCCCAGATGAACGACAGGGACCTGTCCGTGATCGTCGACTACGCGCTCGACAAGAGCGTGGAACTCACGGACAGCGCGATCGGGTACGTGTCCCTGTACGACAAGCACAGCAGGAAGCTGAAGATGCTCTCCTGGTCCTCCACCGCGATGTCGAGATGCAAGATGACGAACTACCCCGTGGAGTTCAACCTGGACTCGGCAGGGATCTGGGGGGAACCCATCCGCCGCAGGGAGACGGTGGTCGTCAACGACTACGACCACACGGACAACCCCGGGAAGAAGGGCATCCCCATGGGGCATGTCCGGCTGAACAGACTGCTCATGGTACCCATAATACTCAACGGCGAGGTCGTCGGAACCGCGGGTGTCGGAAACAAACTGGATGAGTACACATGGTTCGATGAGGTCCAGTTGAACCTACTGATGACCGAACTGTTCTCCATATACTACAACATCGAGGCCATAAGGTCCTACGACAAGCAATCCCATCTCTACGACGTGATGCTCTCCTCCGGACCTGTCGGGATGATGGTCGTCTCCGATACCGGGGATGTCGTCATCATGAACGGGAAGTGCTCGGACATACTGGGATACAGACCTGCCGATACGGATCCCATCCCCCTTTCTCAGATACGCAACGACAACGTCGGCACCATACAGTCACTCATGAAACTATGCGACATAGACGGGGAGGCCCACGGCACACGCGTATCGACCAACACCGGCGGTACCAAGACGGACTACGAGATGACCGTCTCCCGCATCATGGACGGTCCCGACAGCCTGGGTTACTCCGTGACGTTCGTCGATTCCACGGAGATCCACAGCAAGGACAGGGCAATCGACCGTGCGATGGATCACATCAGGGTCCTGGACGGTCCCGTCCTCAAGACCCTCGAATCCTGTCGCAACGAACTCGTGAGGCTCCCGTTGGATGACCTCTCGAACCAGCAGATACAGGCTCTGGTGAAACTGGACGAGGCGGTCAAGTTCATGAACGAATACCGCGACGTGGGGATCGCAGAACCGGAATGGATGGGCCTCTCCGAGATGATCGAGGACGAGATGGATGGCATGGACTTCGGTGACATAGATGTCCAGGTCCGCGCCCTCGACATCATGGTGTTCGCGGATCCGGCACTGCCGGTCCTGTTCAGGAACCTGTTCCGCAACTCGATCGAACACGGTGGGTTCACAAGATCTATCAGGATATCCTGCAGGATCTCCAACGGATGGCTCTACGTATCCTACTCCGACGACGGGAAGGGCGTCTCATGCGAGATGAAGGACATGATCTTCAACCAGATCAAGAACGGGACCTTCAGACTGCATCTGATCGACAGCATCACGAAGGCCTCCGACTTCAGGATGGACTTCGTGGACGAGGGGGACCGGACCACTGTCGTGATCCAGATCCCGCCCCATTGCTTCTCCTTGGGATGATCAGAAGACCTTCGGCTTCCCGATGGCGGTGATCTTGAGTCTGAGCTCCATCAGCACCTCCCCCGTACTGTCGCCGTACTGGAACTTCTTCTCATCCAGTTCTTGGACCAGTGTGGCATCGGCAACACCGCTGCGCTTCACCAGGTTCATCAGATGGGTCCCTCCCCTGAGGAGGGAATCCGTCATCGCCTCCTCCCTCGTGTCGTACACGAAGTGACCGAGTTTGGAGAAGGCCTCGAAACGGGAGTCGGTGTCTCCCATGGACAGGGGCTTGATCAGGACATCGAGGGACTCCGACACCGAGGATGTCACCGCGCCGATGGCGTTCCCCACATCGGAGTTCTCATCTATCAGCACCTGTGTGTCGAACACCTCGCCGACCCACCTCATGTATACACCGGCGGGTGCACCTATGCCGATGATGGGCTTGCGAACCCTTATCCTGCAGTCGAACTCGCCCCTGCCCAGAGGGGACATCGCCCTTCTCAGCAGCATCATCGCACTGCCTTCTATACGGTCGGAACCCGTCTCCTCGCGGATCAGCTCCCTCATCAGCTCGAGGCACACCTTGTCCCTGACCAACCTCTTGGCCTTGCTTAGGAACGCATCGCAGGTGCAGTTGAGTTTCCTGGCCAGGAACCTTATCGCGGAGAGTGACGACAGATGGTCGTACTGCCTGTACGTACCGTCCGCGTGCAGGAGATCCGTGGGGGTCAGACCCACCCTCTGCAGGTATCCGCGGGACTCCAGTTTGGAGACGTTGAACATGAACGGGTGCACACCGAGGACGGACGACACCTCCTGGAGGGAATGCGGACGGTCGACCGCGAACTCCAACAGCCGGTAGTCGGATTCGGATATGTCGGATCTGTCCTCCGGGATCCTCAGGGTCCTGACCATCTCGGTCTCCAGGACCAGCTTCTCATCGGTCATCGATTCGGGTACGAACCTGGCCTCGGTGTGATCCAGTCCGTGGTAGTACTCCCAGACCTCCTTCCACTTGTATGCGGCGATGCATATCGGCATGACCCTGACGGGGGATTGGACGAGACGCCTTCCGTTGACCAGTATGCGGCTGTCCCCTCCTATACCGGATGTCGCTATCTCCGCGGCGATGACACGGGTCCTGTGTCCTCCGATTATCGCCCCCTCCGGATCCAATCTGGGCTTCCCGTCACGTAGGATGCCTATGTCCGTGGTGGTACCGCCCATGTCCATGACGATGGCATCGTTCACACCGACCAGGTGCAGTGCACCCATGATACTAGCAGCGGGACCTGACAGGATCGTCTCGACCGGACGTTCCCTGGCGACCTCCTCCCCCATCATGGTGCCGTCCCCCTTCACTATCATGAGGGGTGCCCTGATGCCGAACTCGGCGAGGACCTTCTTGACGGAACGGATGAGGTCGTCTATGACGGGGATCAGACGGGAGTTCATCATACACGTGGACGTACGCTCGTTGAACCCCAGAGACGACGAGAGGTCGTGACCGCATACGACGGGGACGTTCAGGATCTCCCTGGTTATCTCCTTGGCCCTGTTCTCATGGTCCGGGTTGCGCACCGACATGTAACCCGTTATCGCCACACCGTCCACACGGCCGCGTACGGATTCCAGGAACCTGCGGAGAGCGGACTCGTCCAACGGACTGGTCTCCTCCCCCTTGAGGTTGTGGCCTCCGGCGAGGTTGACGGAGTAATCCGGGTTCATCTTCCCGTCGTACTCCGACCCTATGCATACGAGGGCGACCCTGCATCCCTTGCCCTCCACCACAGTGTTGGTCGCCAAAGTGGAGGAGAGCGAGACCACATCAACCTTCTGCAGGAAATCCCTGTCCATCGCGGATATCGCCTCGCGTATGCCGATCGTCAGATCCTCACGTGTCGTGAGGGCCTTCGCCTTGCAAATCAGTGTCCCGTTGCTGAGGGACATCACCACCGCATCGGTATACGTACCGCCGGTGTCCAAACCTAAACCGAAAGTCATTTCCATGCACCGTGAGAGAATGAGGGGGAGACCCCCGGAGGCGGGGGTCGCGGGATCGAGGCTCCCGCGGGCCTATTGAGGAGGAAAACGTGCTCAAACGCACGCAGGTTGTTGGTGGATCACCTGTTCAGGGAGACCACTCCCAGACCGTCGTTCCTGTCGTTGACTATCTTCGACATATGGTCTGCGAGGGTCCTCTCCTGAACCTTGTTCTGGACATCGGGTGATTGTTCGAGGAAGAACTCGAGGTCGCATTTCGCACAACGTACCTTGGGGCAGCCCCTGGCCGCATGTGCACACCCCTGGCACGCGAACGTGCGGGCGTACACCAGCGAGAATGCGAACCCGCACCTAGGGCAGGTCATCTTCCTGACGGATGCGGTCGTGTTGTAGGAGAATCCATGCTCCCTCATCGCCTCGAAATATGTTGTCGCCAACGTTCTTCCTCCTGTTGTTTGCTGTCTGGTTTATCAGTACTGCATCTGACCGTACTGGTGGGTCGCTTCCATCACCGCGGTGATGTTCTCGATCTTGCACTCGAGGTCGGGAGGGACCTCGCAACCGGATGCGACGGCGACGTGGGACTTGAGTCCCCTTGCTGCCATTGCAGTCTTCATCTCCTCACAGAGGTCCTTGGTCTTTCCGACGACCTCGTCGTAGGTACTCCTCATGAAGATCTGGGGATCGAGGTTTCCGAAGATGGTGCAGTTGTCCGCGTATCCGTCCTCGATGACCTTGGTCATGGAGGGGCACTCGGGGACCAGGGGGTAGTATGCGAGGGAGTAGACGTCGACACCGAACTTCTTGATCTGGGTCTCGAGGTGGGGCATGTCGGAACAGTTGTGGATTCCGAGTCCGATTCCAGCCTTGCGGGTGGCCTCGTTGGTGGCCTTCGCGTACTTGTCTCCCTCGAACTCGCCGTACTCGGCATCTCCGAGGACGGAGTAGTTACCCCAGAGGTAGTCCCAGCACATTCCCTGGCATCCTGCCTCTCCGATCTTCTCGACCGCGTCGCAGCACATCTTGGTGGTCTGCTCCAGGGCCTTGTGGACGGGTGCGGGGTCGGTGAACATGTCCATGAACAGCCTCTCCGCTCCGGCGGACTGGGACAGGGTGAGGAGGGGTCCCTCGAGGAACGCGATCAGGAAGCTCTTGTCCTTGAGCTGGGGAGCTACCAGTGCGTTCATCTCGATCAGGTGTCCGGTACGTCCCTTGGTGACATCGGGAGCGGTGATCTTCTCGTAGTCCTCCATCTCGTGGATGATGTGCCCATCGATGAAGGGGGTGTTCTCGGAGTCCATCCTGACGTGTGCACCGAGGTCGTGTGCGGTGACGGAGAGGTCCTCGAGGGTGACGGTGAAGGGGAACTTCCACTTGTTGTATCCCTCGACATAGGACTGCGCGCACAGCTTCGCGTCGGTAGCCCACTGCTTGTAGGTGACGGTTCCGGGGAGGAGCCTCCTCTGGAGACCGCATGCCAGGGGGTAGGCTGCGAGCTCGTCGATGGGTTCGTTGTTGAGGGTTGCGAGAGCCCTCTCGTAGGGGGTCATGGGTGCGACCATCTCAATCACTGTCCCTTGAGCCAGTTGATGCAGTCCTGTGCGTTGTTGTCCCTGTGGTCCGCACCGATCTCGGCTGCGAAGGAGGGGGAGGTGGGCGGTCCGCCGATGGTGACGGTGCAGTTTCCGCGGGAACCGTTCTCGACGAGGTTCTCGACGGTCGCCTTCATGGCATCCATGGTGGGGGTCATGAGTGTGGAGATGCAGAGGACGTCGATTCCATCGTTCTTGACTGCTGCTGCGATGTCCGCAGGGGGGATGTCCTTTCCGAGGTCGGTGACGATGAATCCGCCGGCGGTGAGCATGGTCTTGACGATGTTCTTTCCGATGTCGTGGACGTCTCCCTCGACGACGGCGGTAGCCGCCTTCTTGGAGTCTGCGAGTGCCTCGGAGGGGATCGCGGGGAGCAGGATGTCGAGTCCGGAGTACAGTGCGCGTGCAGCGACGAGGACCTGGGGAAGGTAGATCTGGTGTGCTGCGTACTTCTCTCCGATTGCGGACATTCCCTTGACGAGTCCCTCGTTGATGGCGTCGACGGGATTGATTCCCTCGGCGAGGGCCTTCTCCGCGGCAGCCTTTGCGATATCGGCCTTACAGTTGATGACTGCCTGGGCGAGCTCCTCATAGATTGCTTCGTTTGTCATGATGTTTCCTCACTTATTTTTGCCAATCTCTTGGCTAAAAATCAATCTGCGTGCAGTTTATTTAAAAACATATCTTGGATGGATGTTATCACCATATAATTTTGTATTAGCTACCAATTTTCTGGTAGCTCAGTATTTAAATGAATCCAGTATATAGTAGTGTTAACAAAAATCAAAGTTGTTGGCGGGGGGTGGACCGCTTAATAAGCGTTAAGTATTGGTTCGCTTCTGAGAAAATAGTATTTAATAACTTGTTTTGCCATCCCTATAGTGATGATAAATTGTCCTCAACAGTGATAGTCAAAATGAATACA
>JAZODL010000185.1:0-2276 GCA_045596945.1 Candidatus Methanomethylophilaceae archaeon
TCCATCACCTCCCCCGACGGCGACGCCGTCCTGATGGACGGTGGGACCTACAGGGGCCTGATGGCGAACCTGCACCTTCTGTCCGATCCGGACATGCTCGACTCGATCAGGGAAGCGGAGGATGAACATGACGAGGGGATAGGATGGAGGGAGCTCCTGGACGACGCGGCGGACCCCTCCCGATTCCCGATGTCCTCAATAATCCCAGAACGCCGATGCCGCCTCGGTGATGGGTATGGGGAACTCGTTGTATATCGGCACCGGATCCCCCGACACGTCGTACACGACCACCGTCCCGTCCTCCCCGCGCAGGAGGTGCAGGAACGCGATCGGGACCCCCTGCACGGACGTCACGTGCTCCAGACACATCATCAGATGGGGGCTGTGCGTGGTCAGCACGACCCGGACCCCTGCCTCCGCCGCCAGAGACACCAGTGCGCGGGACAGCGGTCCGATCCACGCCGGATGGAGGCCGGACTCCGGACAGTCCAAGATAAGCACCGAGCCGTCGCGGAGGGTCCCGTCGGACAGGCGTCCGCATACGGCCGTGAACAGGTCCGCACCCGACGGGGGACGGTTCCGCGGGACCGTTGCGAGGACTGGTCCGACCGCCTCCCATAACCCGGGGCAGGACCTCCCGCCCACATCGGCTGGATCCGACGCGGTGCAACCAGTCCGCGGGGACCAGGACACAACGGTCGCCCCCTCCGATGCCGCTATATCCCCGACCTCCGACAGCAGGCGCGTCTTTCCCGTCATGTTCATGCCCGCGATAATGGTCACGCCGTCCGAGGCGAGGATGAGACGGGGCGCATCCCCGACGACCTTCCCCTCACAGTCCTCCTATTCCATGTGGATACATCCTTGTACATGATAAATAATCATCCGTATGATGTTGGATGAGTACACGTACGGATGGGGGTCCGGGGAGGCCGCCGGATGCTTCTGAGCTTCAGGGTCGAGAACTACCGTTGTTTCGGAAAGGAGGTGAAGCTGTCGATGTCGCCGGGGGAGCTCCACGGGCATCCGGACCACCTGATGGCATCCGGAGACCGGAGTGCGCTGCGCTTGTCACTGGTCCTCGGCGCCAACTCGTCGGGGAAGTCCAACCTGGTCCGCGCGATGGGGGACTCCAGGGACCTGGTGGTGGATGGCAGGGCCATCCCCGCGGGTGCGTACAACCGCCTGGTGCCCGGGGGCGACTCCGCCCCGACGGGTTTCGAGTACATCTTCGGGACCGAGGGGAAGGTCTACGCGTACGGGTTCGAGGTCCACCTCCCCACGGGCGGGATCCGCAGCGAATGGCTGAGCGTCCTGGAGGGTGACGAGTGGCGCCATGTGTTCGACAGGGTGGGGACCGATATCACCACGGACATCCCGGATGCCGACACGGGACCGGACTGCTTCCTCCGCCCCCGTGCGGAATCGCTACGCGGGGAGTCGGGGGGGCTGTTCCTGAGGGTGTTGGTGCGCCCGTCCCATGCGGACTGCCCCGTTCTCGCCCACGCCCGGAGGGTGTACGGCTGGTTCCACCGCCACCTGTGCGTGATGTCCCGGGACCGCCCGGTGACGGATGCCCGCTTCCTCCCCCGCAGGGGGATGTCCGAGCGCGTCCTCATGGCGTTCGACACGGGGGTGACGGGACTGGTGCCGTGCGACGGCGGGATGGTCGCGTACCACGACGGCGCGCTGCTGGACTACGCCGAGGAGTCCGACGGCGTCCGCATGATCCGCCGGCTGGTCCCCCTGCTCGACCCGGACGGACCGGAGGATACGACGTACGTCGTGGACGACATCGACCTGGGCCTCCACCCCATGGTGACGGAGAGGATCCTGGAGGAGTTCGTCCCGGTGTCCGGGGACACCGGCAGGCAACTGGTGGCGACGACGCACGAGACTATGCTGCTCGATAACAAGCTGGTCCGCAGGGACGAGGTGTGGTTCGTCGAGGGGAGACCGGGCGGTTCCGTGCTGTACTCCATGTACGATTTCAAGGAGCGTCATCCCCGGGACCCCCGCGGCACGTATCTGGACAGGAGGTACGGTGCGGTCCCCAACATGCGGTCCGTGTACCTGAGGCAGGGTGGGGACTGGGTTGGGGACTGAGGGCACAGCCCTACCAGTACCCTACCAACACCCTGCCAATCTGGTGGGGTCTGATGCTTTGCTACATAGTTACGATGATGATGCGTCATCTCATCATAGCAGAGTACCTCCGAATTCAGCCCGCATCCCACACGTCCTTGGATTCTTTGCAAAGTCGGATCGTAGCCATG
>JAZODL010000186.1:0-2856 GCA_045596945.1 Candidatus Methanomethylophilaceae archaeon
TGTTGCCCTGGTAGTGTAGCGGCCTATCATGAAGCCCTGTCGAGGCTTCGACTCGGATTCGAATTCCGACCAGGGCGCTTTTTCTCATCCCGATCTGTTCAGTGCATCCATCTCCATGGTGTATTCCCCACACGTGTCCCCCATGGTGCGCTTCTCCGTAGCGAACCCCCTGTGGAATCCGTACGTCCTCACCATCCTAGTCGTCCAAGCGTCGCCCGACACCTGTCCACCTGGATGCGGTTCCGTCTGCAGCAGCGTCGACCACTGGCCGTCAGCGATCCCGCAACCAACGACGCCTCCGACGGAGGCGGTGGAGCATGTCATCTCGAAGGTATCCATTCGTGCATCCCGTAGGGGTATCGGCGTATCGGATTTCAACCATCCGATGCACGCAGGTCACCTGTGGAAGCTCTTGCCCGTGTAGGTGTAGAACACCCCCATGTCGGTGACGTCCTCGCGCAGGTAACCCTCCTCCACCAGGAGGCGGGTCAGGAGCCTCTGCTCGTGGGTGAGTTCGTCGTACCGCTTTCCCTCCACCGACCTGACGGCCATGTAGAGGACCATCGCACGCCTCCTCATGCGTCTGCTCGCAGTCGACCCCCGATCCATGTGACGGTGAGGGGCGGTACGGGGAAATAGGTTCCCTGATCATCATGTCGGTGATTTCATTTCATGCAGTTCTCTGTCTTTCTGTATAATGTCATTACGTCAGGTTTCAATAATCCGACAAACATGTATGAAATAAATCATTCAATTTATTGTACAGTTCACAGTGTTATTACGTACATGAAAATGTTGGTGGCCTGCACGAATCTTCGATGTCTTCAATGAACATCTACAAGGTTTTTTCACAAAGGATTTGTAATCTCGACTTCCCAGAAGTAATATTTAATGCAATATTTGAGGTTGAGAGTTAATTTGAAAACTATTTTCATCGAAAGAAAGCCGTCTGGAACTGAAATTATCAAACCTTTATGGATCCTTCAAACGGATCATTAACGATCTGAATGAAAAGATCCGATACCTATATTAGATGTCTGATTTGAAACATCAGAGGGAAACCCAAGAGTATCGGTCCTGTTCCCTACTCAGTTGATGATTCGCTCGTTACGAAGTTATGCAGATGGTTGGGGCTAGGATGACATACAACGACAATCCCTCCTCTGGTCGGACATGCAACATGCACGTCAGCTCTGTCCGATGGAATCGGCCACGGGCCAGACCCTGTCCACGACTGCCATCGCCACCGCGAACCAGATCGTCTCGACCATGAGCGACACGGCACAGGGCAGGACGGCCGCCGGATACACGGCTCCGAGCAGCGCCATGCACAGCGATACGCTGAGTCCGGAGTTGCGCCATGTCGTCATCATCAGCAGGGGTATCCCGCGTCCGCGCGGCACACCGGACCGGGCCATCAGGACCATGACCGAGAACCCGAGGACGAAGACCCTGAGCAGCGATGCGGCGATGAGCCAACCGACGATTCCGGGCTGTCCGAAGATGAAGTCCCTCCTGGTCCCCAGGGCGATGAGCACCATCAGGAACATGAACAGGTTGATCCCGATGACCTTGGGCACACGAGGGAGGTTGAGCCTGCGCAGGGGTATGCACAGGATGAACGGGACCGCGATGAACAGGACGATGTACCTCAGCATCTCCACCGGGTCGACGGCCTCCCCGAGAAGGAGGAACGTCAGGACGGGTGTGGCGGCCAGCGATGCGACGTAGACCGCGGTGAGCCCCATCATGGCCAGCTTAACATCGCCCCTCATGTAGAGGGCGGCGGTGACGACGGACACCGCGCAGGGGACGGACGCCAGCATGACCCACCCGTACCAGAGGGCGGTGTCATCCATGAACAGGGAACCGATGAGCAGTGTGATCGGGGTGTTGACGAGGAAGCACAGCACCAGGCACAGCACCATGTCCCGGGAGTAGGTCCCCAGGTCCGCGCGGGAGAACCTGAGGCCGTCGAGGGCCAGCGTCATCTGGACTATCAGGACGAGCACCATGATGTCCGCAGCCTCGGGATGTTCGAAACCGAACACCAGGGCGATGACGATCGCGGACAGCACCCAGACCTTCACATCGCAGAGCCATCCGATCAGCGCCATGGCCGACCCATCCGGGAGCCCGTATTTACGGGTTGTCCGGGTCAGCCCTTCCTGAAGAACAGCGCGGCGTCGCCGGCGGGATCCCCCGACGGCTTCGCGTCGAGCTGCCTGACGTACCTGGAGGCCCTGCTGTCCAGGATAACCGCCATGCCGCGGTCGGACTCCGTCCTGATGAGACGTCCTATCGCCTGCTTCATCTTCCTCAGGGCGGGGACCTCGCTGGTGTACAGCCATCCCTTCCCCTCGCCGTAGCGGCTGTCGAACATGGCAGACATCGCCCTCTGCTCGGAGGTGGGCGGCGGGTAGGGTATCCCCACTATTATCGCGAAGCACAGCTCGTCGCCGGGGAAGTCTATGCCCTCCGCGACGGATCCGCCCATGACCGAGAAGAACACGCCGTTCCTGCCGTTGCGGAAGCGGGTCAGGTTGTCCATCGTCTTCCTCAGGTTCCTGGACTCCTCCCAGTAGAGGTCCCTCATCACGTGCCTCTCGAGGTACGGGCGCATGGCCCTCATGTTCCCGTAGGATGTGAAGAACACCAACGTGTTCTTCTCGACGGAGTTGCACAGCTCGGCTATGCGCCTCTCGATGCGCTGCTGCATCGAGGGGTCCCTCTGCATCTCCTTGTAGTGCGTCGTGACGTCCTCCACGTAGAGGACGGACCTGTTCTCCGGCGGGAACGGGGACGGGTAGGTCCTGAAACGGGGGTTGCCGCCGAGTCCCAGGACGCGTGCGTACT
>JAZODL010000187.1:0-1576 GCA_045596945.1 Candidatus Methanomethylophilaceae archaeon
CGCCGGAGACGATCATCCCGTCACCGAAATCCGTCAACCCATCGAAATGGATGAACTTGCTCCCGATGTAGACCGTCAGGAGAACGGCCATCGCGTTCAGGAACTGCGTGCCGAAACCGAGCCTGATGTTCATCAGGGACAGGAGCGTGAGCTCCACCGCCAGGACCAATCCGAAGAGCAGTCCGACCACGGGAACGAGATGGAACCTCTGCTCCATCGAGTCCATGTCCCTCTGCGTGATGTCCATGTGCCATAGTGTGAAGAAGGCCACCATGCCCTCCAGGGCCGATGCCGAACTCGTGCCCTCCGTACCGTTACCTCCAGTCATTCTATCCTCTCCGCCTCAGACGCCAGCACCGATGCAAGTACGTCCATAAGTGTCCTTCCATCCGGGGGCTCCACCCCGAACTCAGATCCGAGGATCGACACCATCATGGACATCGCCGTCCCGTCCCCGTCGGCGGTCAGGGAGTCCACCCTGCACGAGACATGGTCGAACAGGTCGACCAGGGAACGTACACGCGGATCCCCCAGAACCCTTTCCGAACCCGCGGAACCGGCCACGGTCAGCCCGTGCCTCCCGAGGACCCTGGCGGGATCCTCCGGAACGGGGTGCTCCCCCCTCACGCCGAGCGCGTGACCGACGGCGGAACGGACCGCACGTGCGGCGGCTATGCCGGGAGCCGAACCCGTACCGGTGTAGGAGATCCCGTCCCCGCCGATCGGCGAGACGACGGCCATCGAATCCGACGTGGTACCCGTCTCCCTGAAACCGTGATCCGCCATGGCGGCCGACTTGGCCTCCACCAGGGGGATCATGAGGTTCACCTTCCCCTCCATCGTCAGGGGCACGGACGAGATGACGGCGATGTTGATCGTCCCCGCCATCATGATGCGGGCGCGTTCCAGGGAAACCCTGTGGCGCTCCTCCCAATCCTCCAAGAGTTCGCCCGCGACGACGTGGTTGCTCAGTCCCGCAGTGGCCACGGCCTCCATCCGGACGCCGTCCACCTCCGAGGACCTCAGATTGAAAACGTAATCGACCTCCGCGGCCGTCATCATGCCGACGGCATCCTCCGGAAGCCCGAGTGATGCACGGACCCTGTCCGCATGGGAGCGGGGCTCCATGTCGTTGTAGTCCTTCGGGACCTGCATTATGAAGAGCACGGTCGTGGTCCTGTCACCACCGTTGAGGACGGCGCTGCTGAGGACCTCCATCCTCTCCCTGAACCTGACCACACCCACCGGGAGACCCTCGCAGACGAGGACCTCCGTCGAAGCCACCATGCTCATGCGGCACCCGCCCCGACAAGGGATGAGATGTACCCCAGGACGGACTCCAGGACACCCTCGGCGAACAGCTGCACGTGGATCCCCAGGAGCGCGTACATGACGAGCCCGACGGTCACCGCGAACAGGACGGACGAGAGCTCCACCAGCCTGCAGCAGCGGCGTATGTCGTCGGTGGTGGGCATCGGGCCCTTCCCCATGACGTAGACGCCCTCCTTCTCCATGCTGATCCCCAGGACGGCGGCGACCGCCGTCATCGAGTAACCGCTGTTGGGACTGGGCGTCT
>JAZODL010000188.1:0-18071 GCA_045596945.1 Candidatus Methanomethylophilaceae archaeon
CTCGCCACATAGGTCAGATGGAGAACAGGTTGATGAGGTTCATAGCACTCAAGAGGCGTCTGAGCCTTTTCGACCGCGAAGTCAAGAGAGCTGAGATCGAATGAGAATAACCATAAGCGGTCCTCCCGGATCCGGGAAGACGACCGCCTGCAGCAAGCTTTCGGAGGCACTCGGCATGGAGGCCGTGGTCTTCGGCAAGATCTTCCGTCAGCTTGCTGCAGAAAAAAACTTAACACTTGGAGAGCTCGGCGAGTTGGCCGAGAAGGATCCCTCCATAGATGAGATGATCGACGGCAGGATCCTGGAGATCGCGAGGTCCCACGAGGACATCATTCTTGAATCCAGGTTGTCCGCCTACATGCTCACCCGCAACGGCATACCCGCTTTCAGGATCTATCTGGATGCGAGTCCCGACGTCCGCATGGCCCGGGTGGGTCTGCGCGAGGGTGAGACCTTCGAGGAGGCCCATGCCAAGACCGTCGAGCGCCAGAGGTCCGAGGCCAAGAGGTACATGATGTACTACGGTATCGACATAGAGGACCGTAGCGTCTACGACCTCGTGGTGCTCACCGACGACCTGACTCCCGACGAGGTCCTCGAGACCATCCTCGGTGCAATCGGGTGTTCGAATTGATCGTGAAGGACCCGGACGCACTCCCCGACAGGTGGGGCAAGAGGCCCTCCGACCGTTCCGTGGGGGAATTGCTCCGGGGAGGTGTCGTCATCCTCGACAAACCATCCGGCCCCACATCACACCAGGCCACCGCCTGGGCCCGCGATGCCCTCAGGGTCGACCGCATAGGTCATGGCGGCACATTGGATCCGTACGTCAGCGGGGTGCTCCCCGTCACCGTGGGGAAGGCCGTCCGTCTCACGGACATCGTTCTGTCCTCCGACAAGGAGTACATATGCCTCATGCGCCTCCACGCGGATCGTCCCGAGGAGCGCGTCAGGGCGGTGATGTCCCGTTTCACGGGTAAGATCTACCAGTTGCCCCCGGTCCGTTCCGCGGTCAAGCGTCAGCTGAGGATCAGGACGATCAGCGAGCTGGAGATCCTCGATATCAGGGGCCGCGACATCCTGTTCAGGGTCTCTTGCGATGCCGGCACCTACGCCCGTACCCTGTGCACGGACATAGGGGACGTACTCGGTTGCGGTGCCAACATGGTCGAGCTGCGCCGCACCCGCTCCGGTAGGATGACGGAGGCCCGTGCCGCCAGTCTCCAGGATCTGCGTGATGCGTACGTGTTCTGGCAGCAGAACGGACGCGAGGAGTGGCTCAGGAGTCTCATCCTCCCGATGGAGGTCCTCGTGGAGCCCCTGCCGAAGGTCGTCGTCAAAGCCACCGCCGTCGATGCCGTCTGCCATGGTGCGGATCTGAACATCTGCGGTATCCACATGCTCGACGAGGACATACGCAAGAACGCACTGGTGGCGATGATGACCGCCCGCGGGGAGCTGATAGCGCTCGGCAGGATGGCCATGTCCACCTCCAAGGTCATGTCCACCTCCAAGGGCAAGGCCGTCGAAACCGAGCGCGTCTTCATGGAACCCGGTCATTATCCGAGGATGTGGAGGTACTCCACCGATCTCGACGATGTCGGCGGGGAACCCGTGTTCCCAGAGTGACCCGTCAGGTTATATCCGTTGAATCCATCCTCCGGACAGGTGAGGTTGTTTGTCCCTCTTCGATAAGAGATCGCAGGTGTATGGTCCGGAGACGTTCTCCATGGGCGAGTTCGATGTGAATGCCGACGGCTACTACCGCAACGTCGTGACCGTGCCCATCGACACCAAACCGCGCAGGATGCTGTACGTGAGGGTCGCATCGGATGCTCCGGTGGATGTCGTCGTGGCCAAGGAGGACCGTTCCTCCGTTATGCACAAGGAGCATGTCACCGATGCCGTCCTCGGCCCCATACCCACAGAGAAGTCGCACAGCATGGGTATCATAATCGGTGTCTTCAGAGGGGACAGGGCGAACGTGACCCTAGAGGCATGGATGGATCGTTGATGCCCCCATTCGCAACCGGCCCCATCATCCGCACCGGGGGCACCGGTCCCCTGGCCAGGGAGCAGGACTCCGTTGCCCTGCGTCTGTTCTCCGTGCTGGCCATCCTGTCCCTGGTTGCGACCGTGACCATATTCCTGACCACCGATGCGGGGTACCAATCCATGGTCGTGCTGGCTGTACCGTTCTTCGTCCTGGGTCTGCTGGACTACATCGTCAGTCGCCGTTGGGTGGCGGTGGCGTTCATATCCGTCGCATCGGTGGCGGTGTACGTCCTGGAACCTGTCCTGGTGCCCTTCATCCTATACGTGCTGGTCTGTGCGGAGGGTGTGGTCGTGATGGTGGAGGTGATCCAGCGCCTCCTGTTCTTCAGGATAGTCCGTTCCGTGGAGGGGATGAACATCAGGTCCGAACACACCCTGTTCGACAGGGCGGTGAGATTCCTCTTCAGCATACCATGCGATCTAGACACCCGCAACCTGGTGCTCGACCCCGACGTCCGCAGGGACCGGATGCCATGGGGGGAGATGCTCAGGACCATGATGCTGGCACTGTGCCTCTGCATGTTCCTGTGGATGTACATGTTCCTCAACCCGTCGTTCTCCGTTCCCACGTCCGGTGCTCTGATTTACACGTTCACCATCGTCCTCTACGTGTCCATGGCGGTGATGCCGTGGGGGGTCTTCGGGTCGTTGGATGTGAGGATCGCCACGGGATACCGCGACTTCAGGCTGTTCGACGGCCTGTTCGAGACCATGAAGAGGATGTTCCTCCCTGCGGGAATAGCCCTCCTGTTCCTGGTCCTCGCACTCTCAAGCGACGGCTACACGTTCTACTACGTGTCCCTGTCCATAATGATGATCGTCATAACGACCGTGTTCTCCTCCGTGATGTACTACACCCGCAACGAGCCGTCCGTGGTCGGCGACATACTGACGGAATGGGCGGAGCAACATCCCGTCGACATATACTCGGGTTACGGGATGGGCGGGGAGGGCACGGGGCGCGACGTCCCCGGTACCCCCCGCAGGGATCCGGACTCCTGTTTCCAGGAGCCCGGGGATCAGAAGTACTGAGACTCGAACTGCTTGTTCAGCCTGCCGGGGCCGTCGAGACTCTGGATGATGGGTTTGAAGACCTGTCCGGAGGACATGCCCTCGGTCTTGTTGAGTCCGATGATCTCGGGTTCGTGCCAGTTGGTGATCACCACCTGGTACTTCTGGCGGGTGTCCTCGACCTCCACGCAGGGGAAGTCGATGTCCTTGAGGATGCCCAGGGACACGTCGGCGAGCGTCTGGATCTCCTCCGGTGTTATGTCGTCGGACACCCTGATGAAGAACGTGTGCTCCTCGGTGGTGCCGTTGAGGAGGTAGGTGACCTCCGACGCCTCCACGATGGTCTTGAACTTCACAGATGCCTCGTCTTCGCCCGCAAGCTCGAGCATGCGCTCCTTCCAGGTCCTGGCGATGTCGAGGTATATCGTCTGCTTTCCGAGAATCTTCCACATGAGCCGATGATTGTCCGCCTCGTAGTAATATGTTATTATCGGACGGATCCGTGGCACGTCCCTAAATAACCGCACGCGCGCGCCCGAGAAAAGTTATAAGACATGGTCGCCGTTGCGCCCTCGGGTATTCTATGCCAGAGGATTTCAAGGTCACACCATGGGAAGTAACGGGGGACATCGATTACGACCTCCTCCAGGAGAAGTTCGGGACGACACCTATAGACGACGCGCTCAAGGAGAGGTTGTCCAGGTACGGCGAGCTCCACCCCATGATAAGGCGCGGGGTCTTCTACTCCCACAGGGACATGGTGCCGTTGCTCGACATGTACGACAAGGGCGAGAGGTTCGTCCTGTACACGGGCAGGGGCCCCTCCGGCAACACGCATCTCGGTCATCTCATGCCCTGGATCTTCAACAAGTGGATCCAGGACACCTTCGGCGTGGACATGCTGTTCCAGATGACCGATGATGAGAAGTTCCTCTTCAAGGACCTCACCCTCGGGGACACATCCTCAATGGCGTACGAGAACGCCCTCGATTTCATCGCACTCGGATTCGATCCAGCGAAGACCAGGATAATCCTCAACACCAAGAACATCGACAAGCTGTACCCGATGGCCCTCAGGATATCCAAGAAGGTGACCTTCTCCACGGCCAAGGCCGTATTCGGATTCGACAACTCGACCAACATCGGGTCCATATTCTACACGACCCTCCAGTCGGTCCCCGCGTTCATACCCTCTGAGGAAGCCGGCAGGCAGGTTCCCGTGCTGATCCCCTGCGGTATCGACCAGGACCCCCACTTCAGGGTCACCAGGGATGTCGCACCCGGTCTGGGCTATCCCAAACCCTCCCTGATGTACTGCAAGATGTTCCCCGCACTGAACGGCGGGGACAAGATGTCGTCCTCGGACGAGAACGCCACGATATACACCACGGACACCCCCAAGGCCGTCAAGAAGAAGGTCGGGAGGGCGTTCACCGGAGGGTGCGTGTCCGTCGAGGAGCAGAGGGAGAAGGGCGGCAACCCGGAGGTCTGTGCCGTCTTCAAGTACAACTACTACCTGTTCGAGCATGACGACGAGGCACTCAACGAGATGGCCACCAAGTGCCGCAACGGGGAGATCCTCTGCGGTGAGTGCAAGATGTGCCTGACCGAGAAGATCAACGTGTTCCTCGAGGGACACCAGGACCGCAGGGAGAAGGCCAAGGATGTCGTGGCAGATATGACCTACGACGGTTTCGAATGGTGATCACATGATAGGTTCGGATATTCTGGAAGGATTGAGCCACAACGAGAAGAGGCTCCTGCTCGCATTGGACGAGGTCGGCGGTTCCGCATCGCCGACGGACCTCATAGGCAGCGGCAGGTTCGACCTGGAGGTCGAGATCATGGGTGCCGCCTCGTGGTTGGAGTCCAAGGGCATGGCGACCCTCACCGAGGTCGTCGAGAAGTTCTACGTGGTCTCGGACGCATCCGTGCTCGAGACGGGACTCCCGGAGCGTGTCGCGATCAGGTGCATCGATGCCGCCGGCGGCAGGATGGACATGGTCGCCCTGGCCGAGGCGATGCCCGGCGGAGCGGACAAGATCGCGGTCGGATGGCTCAAGAGGAAGGGTCTCGCGGACATCGTCAAGGACGGTGATGTGAAGGCCCTGGTGCTCACCGACAGGGCGAGGGACATCCTGGATTCGCAGATGCCCGACGAGGAGCTCCTGGCAAGGATGGCCGTGGGACCGGTACCCGAGGCGGAGGCGGACCCCGTCGTCGTCAAGGACCTCAGGGGACGCCAGGGCATGATCGCCGAGAAGGTGGTCACGTCCAGGACCGTGTCGCTCACCGACCTCGGTACCGAGGCCGCCCGTTCGGGCATAGAGCTCAGGCCCCAGGTCTCCGACATCACCGACCGCATGATCCAGAACGGGGAGTGGAGGGATGCCGAGTTCCGCAGGTACGACATCCAGACGTTCGCCCCCACGATCGCCCCCGCCAAGAAGCACCCCCTCTCCAGGCTCGGCGCCCAGGTCAGGAGGCTGTTCACGGACATGGGGTTCACGGAGATGTCCTCCGAGTACGTGCAGCCTGCGTTCTGGAACCTCGACATCCTGTTCACGCCCCAGGACCACCCGGCAAGGGACCTGCAGGACACGTTCTACCTCGAGACACCCCCGAAGATAAGGGTCGAGGACGAGGAGCTCGTGGAGGCGGTCCGCAACATCCACGAGAACGGATGGACGACCGGTTCCACCGGATGGGGCGGGGAGTGGTCCAGGGAGAAGGCGGAGGCCGCACTCCTCAGGACCCACAGCACCGTGAGCAGCATAAGGTACATCGCCGAGCATCCGGATGCCCCCCAGAAGGCGTTCTCCATATCCAGGATCTTCAGGAAGGAATCCATCGATGCGACGCACCTGCCCGAGTTCACCCAGATCGAGGGTATTGTCATCGACGAGAACGCGGACTTCAACATGCTCATCTCGATCATCAGGGAGTTCTACGCCAGGATGGGTTTCGACCAGATCCGCATCCGTCCTGCATATTTCCCGTACACGGAACCGTCCCTCGAACTGGAGGTGTTCTTCAATGGCAAGTGGATGGAGCTGGGTGGTGCCGGTATCTTCAGGCCCGAGGTCCTCGCACCGTTCGGTGTGAAACATCCTGTCCTCGCATGGGGATTCGGTTTCGAGAGGTTGGCAATGCTCAAGTGGAACATCAGGGACATCAGGGACCTGTACATATCCGACCTCGACAATCTCAAGGCCAACACCATACTCTGATCATCACAGGGGCCCGATGCCGGACACGGTCCGCCCGAGCCCCTCCCTTCTCCCCTCGTCCCTCGTTATACAGGAGGCCAGTTCGGCCAGCGCACGGGCGCGCTCGTCGAAACCCAGTCCCACCGACGCCTCCGATTCCATCTCCAGCACCTCGTCCAACCTGAACGTGCATCTCTCGGCCACCATGAGCTCCCGCGTCCTGCCGAGGAACACCAGGGCCTCCTCGTAGCGGCCCGCCATGAGCATGCTCTTCCCCAGGGAGAAACCTGATACGCGGTCTCCCCGGTACGTCCTCAGGGAGAGTTCCACCGCCTCGTCCGGGAACCCCTCCCCCGCCATGAGCTCTGCCCTCAGTGCATCGTTCACCGGACCATCGAACCTGTCCAGGGCGGTGTGTGCGGATTCGAATCTGCCGTGCCGTATGTCGACCATCGCCGCCGCGATGTGCACCCATTCGTCGGAGCAGTTCCCGGACAGGGTGTCGAGGATCACGGACATGTCCGTGTCCCCGGTCTCCACGATGTCGAAGAAGCCGCCGTTCACGAGCGTGATCGCTTCGTGGTACCTTCCCGCGTTCACGAGGTGGTACAGCCTCTCGTGCTCGTTCCCGCGGCCTACCCACCAGTCTGCCGCCCCGCTGTGCCACCTCCTCAGGGACTGGTCGTCTGCCCTGGACAGCACCCTGTCCCGTGCATCCTCCCTTATCCTCACGTAACCCCGGACGTCGTATTGGATCATGGGTATCCCGTGGGGGATCTCGTCACGGTGGATGTCGCACCGGAGGACGCAGAGGGAACCTATCGTGTCCCGGTCCTCCGCACCCAGGTCGTCGAATGCATCCGAACTGCAGTGGTTTATGTTGGGGCGGGGACGAAGCTCCTCTTCCGAGTACCCGTCGTCGAGGAGACTCCGCACCATGCGGTCGTGCTCCATGCGCCCCTTCACGGTGAGGAAGTAGATCTTGCGTTTCAGTTTGGATCCGGATCCGCGTATCGTCGACAACCCGGTCTCCACTATCCCGTTCTGCTCCATGCGGCCGAGTATGAGGGATGCGTACGAGCGGGATATGCCCAGCTCCATCCCGACCCCGTCCTGGGTGATCTCGTACGGGGCACCGAACCTTATGCAGTGCTCGATGTGGTTGTAGCCGTTGAGGTGGATGAGCACCCTGTTCCTTAGCGTTAGGGGGTTCATGCGACAGGTCTCCGCGGGACGGCACTTAACCGCTGACCCGCAGATTAACCTTTATAAGGGTTAATCCGGAGAAACGTAGTTATCCGATGGTCAGGATTCCAGGGACATGACTAGACTGCTCGTGTGCAGCGAACCGGACCTCCCATCCGTCAACATGAGGTCCAACCTTCTCTCCATGCACGATTGGGAGGACCTCGGGGATGACGGCGTCAACAGGTACTGTGCTCACGGGGACACCGTCATGGTGTCCATCCCGGACACGCACATCCACCACGAGTGCCTGGACGAGACGGTCGCCGGGTTCGGGATCCATCCCGACGAGGTCGTGTTCATGTCACGGCATTCGGCGAAGAGCGGCACACCGGCACTGACGGTGCATCCGATCGGGAACTACCATGAGAACGATTTCGGCGGAAGGGAGCGGACGCTGGTCCCGGCCGCACCCGCGACGATGACCGATGCGTTGCGTCGCATCGTGGCTTACAACGACATGCCGGGTACACAGACATGCTTCGAGGTGACGCATCACGGTCCGTGGCTGGGCGTCCCCACGTTCTTCATAGAGATCGGAAGCGACGAGTCCAACTGGGGGAACATGCACGCCGCGGAGGTGCTGGCACATGTCCTCTCGGACCTGGAGCCCGACGCCGGGTCGCCGGTCGCGGTGGGTCTGGGCGGAGGCCATTACGCACCGCGGTTCACGGACATCGCCCTGAAGTACAGGTTGGACTTCGGGCACATGATACCCAACTACCAGCTGGAGGGCCGTGACGACGAGGATGTCCTTCGCATGCTGGGGCAGGCGTGTTCCGCATCAGGGACCAAGCTGGTCTACGTCCACCGCAAGTCCATGAAGAAGCCCGAGGAGAGGCGCATGGCGGAACTGATCTCGTCCGCCGGGTACGAACAGGTGACCTCGGCGGACCTGGAACCCCTCAACGGGAACTGACGGAGGTGCCGGAGAACGGTTCACCGAGGATCGCGTTGCGGAGCTCGGTCAGGTTGCGGCCGTCGACGATGCTTATGTCGATGCCGCACTCCATGGCTATCCTAACCCCGAGTGGGTCGAAGACACTGGATTTGGATGCCCCGTGCTCCTTGTAGACTATGTCGCCGAGTTCGGCGATGGTCATGGTGGGTATCCTCACGGCGTCCTTGTTGACGCGGGGGTCATCGGTGTAGACCGCATCCACGGATGTGGCGTTGACCACCCTGCATGCACCGAGTTCCCTGGCGACCATCATCGACACGGCATCGGTTGTGTGTCCCGGGACGGTCCCGCCCATGACGACGATCCTCCCCGGTTCGGATCTGCCGGCCGTCTCCTCCGCGGTGGTCGGGACGGTGTCCGGCATGTCCCCGAGTGCCAGGGACAGGAGTTGGGCGTTGAGCCTGGTCGCACCTATGCCGAGGATGTCCAGCTGGTAGGTGTCCCCTCCGAGTCCCCTGCCGATCTCCGCATAGTACCTGGCGGTTTTGCCGCCGCCGCAGACGACAGCGAGCTGGACCCTGTCGGAGATGCCCTTCAGCATCCCGGCGAGTTCGGAGATGTAATCAGCATCATTCTCTCCGGGTACGAGGATCGACCCGCCAATAGAAACCACGACCTTATCCATGGGACTCACTGCGCGTCCCTATGGTCAGCGTGGATATGAACCCACCGATTACGCGCGCACCCGCGCCACCGATATGTTTAATATAAAGGGAGCCTGACATGGAACCGGGTGGACCATATGGGTGAAACCAATTCGATGGATAAAGCGAAATACGATTTCAAGAAGGATATGCAGGAGATCACAGGTTACAGGGGAAGGGGGACCGAGCTCATCTCGGTCTACGTCCCCGGCAACAAGCAGATCTCGGATGTCATGGCCTACCTCAGGAACGAGCAGTCCCAGGCATCCAACATCAAGTCCAAGACGACGATGAAGAACGTCACGAGTGCGATCGATTCCATCGCCGCTCGACTCAAAACGTACAAGACGCCTCCGGAGAACGGAGTCGTGATCTTCTGTGGGGAGGTCCCCCGTGCAGGTGACCAGACCAAGATGGTCCAGTATGTCATCAACCCCCCGGAACCCATCACCGCGTTCCTGTACAGATGCGATGCCCAGTTCTTCACCGAACCCCTCGAGGCCATGCTCCTCGACAAGAAATGCTACGGTCTCATAACCATCGACAGGTCCGAGGCCACGATAGGTCTCCTCAGCGGGAGCAGGATCCAGGTCATGAAGCACTTCGATTCCCTGGTTCCCAGCAAGCATCACCAGGGAGGTCAGTCGTCCGTCCGTTTCGAGAGGCTGATCGAGATCGCCGCCCACGAGTTCTTCAAGAAGGTCGCCGACAACGCGACCGAGATATTCCTCAACAGGCCGGAGATGCTCGGACTCCTGATAGGCGGGCCCGGAGCGACCAAGGATTTCTTCGTGAAGGAGGAGTACCTTCACCACGAGCTCAGGAAGAAGGTCTGCTCCCCCCTCGTCGACACGGGTTACACCGACGAGTCCGGACTCAGGGAGCTCGTCGAGAACGCCAAGGACATCATCACCGACATGCAGCTCACCGTGGAGAAGGAGTTCATGCAGAGGCTCTTCGCGGAGATCAGGAAATCCGACGGAGGACTCTCCTGCTACGGGGAGGACGAGGTCAGGGCCGCCACCGACATGGGTGCCGCCGACATACTCCTCCTGTCCGAGTCGCTCAGCAAGAGGCGCGTCACGGTGCAGTGCTCCTCCGGTCACACGCACGAGCTGACGGTGAAGGATGCTGATGAGAGGATCAGCTGTCCCGAGTGCGGGGGCTCCGCCACCGTCATCAAGGATGAGGATCTGATCGACGACTTCTTCCTCAGGGCGGATGCGTTCAACACACGTGTCCAGATCATATCCCCCGATTCGGAGGAGGGTGACATGCTCCTCAAGGCGTTCGGAGGCATAGCAGCGCTTCTCAGATACAAGGTGAATTAAATGTCTGTAATGGATGATTTCACAGCGGAGGTCCGTGCAGCGGTCTCCGCGGCGCTCTCGGACATAGGCGCCGACGGTACGGAGTTCGCCGTCGAACCCTCCTCCATGGAGAACGTGGACCTCGCGGTTCCCTGTTTCACGATGTCCAAGGTGCTCAGGAAGGCCCCCCAGGCCATCGCCGACGACCTCGCGTCCAGGATCGTCCCCTCGGGACTGATCTCGGCCGTGGCGTCCGTCAACGGGTACCTCAACTTCAACATAGACCAGGCCGCCATGGTGGGCGGCGTGGTCGGCGAGATCGTGGCCAGGGGCACCGGATACGGTCACCATCCCTCCACGGGACTCAGGGTGAACCTCGAGCACACCTCGACCAACCCCACCGGCCCCATCCATGTCGGACGCGCACGCAACCCCGTGATCGGCGACACCCTGGCCCGCTGCCTGAAGAGGTGCGGCCACGAGGTCACCACCGAGTACTACGTCAACGACGTCGGGAAACAGGTCGTCATCCTGACCTGGGGTGTGAACAACGTCTCCGACGAGGATGCCGCCGCCGAGGCCGAGGAGCATGCGAAATCCATCGGACAGAACGAGAAGGAGCGCGACAAGACCGACCACAGGCTAGTGGCCAATTACCGTGTCGCCAACAAGAGGATGGAGGCGGAACCCGAGGTCCAGGCCTGCATCTCCGACATGCTCAGGAGGTTCGAGGACGGTGACGCCGAGGTCATCGGCACCGTCAGGCACACCGCCGAGATCATGCTCGACGGTCTCCGCGAGACCCTCTCCAACATCAACGTGACCCTCGACAGGTACACATGGGAGTCCGACTTCATCGCGGACGGCTCCGCCAGGGACGTGGTGGAGAGGCTCAAGACCTCGGACTACGCCGGACAGACGGACGACGGCGCATGGTACCTCGACCTGAAGGACTTCGGGATCCAGGGCAAGAACACCAAGTTCACCTTCACCAGGTCCGACGGGACCACCCTGTACACCACCCGCGACCTCGCATACCACCTGGACAAGTTCACCAGGGCGGACCGTGTCATCGACGTCCTCGGAGAGGATCAGAAGCTCGGATCCAAACAGCTCTGCTCCGCCCTCGAGATCCTCGGTAACGAGAAGATGCCCGAGCCCCTGTTCTACTCGTTCGTCTCCCTCCCCGAGGGGAAGATGTCCACCAGGAAGGGTGTCGTCGTCTACCTCGACGACCTCATCGACGAGTCCGTCTCCCGTGCCTACGAGGAGATCAGGAGCAGGCGCTCCGACATGCCCGAGGAGAGGATGCGCGAGATCGCATGGACCGTGGGTGTCGGTGCCGTGAGGTACAACATCGTGCGCGTCCAGCCCGAGAAGCAGTTCGTCTTCAAATGGGAGGAGGCCCTCAACTTCGATGGGAACTCCGGACCGTACCTCCAGTACGTCCATGCGAGGGCATGCAGCATGTTGAGGAAAGCCGGTGAGTACTCCCATGACACGGACGCATCTAAGCTGACCGACGAGTACGAGGTCAGACTGGTCAGGGCGCTGTCCCGCTACTCCGATGTCCTGGACGCCGCCGGGAACGGCGGACGCATACACATGCTCCCCGCATACGGACACGAGGTCGCATCCGCGTTCAACCAGTTCTACGCGGCGGTCCCCGTCCTCGATGCTGGTTCCAGGAGGGATGCGCGTCTCACACTCGTCGAGTGTGCGAAGACCGTGCTGGCGGACGTGCTCGACTGTCTCGGAATGGGTTCCCCGGAGGAGATGTGATGGAGTACCGTCCCATGAGGATCAGGGACATCGAGGGCGTCCGCGAACTCGAGGTCAGCTGTATCCGCGAGTACTTCGCGGAGACCCTCGAGAACAAATGGGACGAACTCCCCCAGGACTGGAGGGATGGCCTCGGTGCGAGCAGCAAGAGGCACTTCAAGACGTATCTGGACAGCGGGCTGAGCTTCGTGGCGGAGGAGGACGGCGAGATCGTCGGATTCATCTTCGCGCAGATGCTCCACCATGTCTTCGACGAGGACAACGTGCTCTGGATCGAGAACATGGGGGTCCACCCGTACTTCAGACGCAACGCGATCGGCTACAAGCTCCTCAGGGAGTGCGTCAGGAAGGGTCGCGAGATGGGTGCCACGGTCGCACACAGCATGATCCAGCCGAGCAACGCGCCCTCGATCCTGCTCCACAAGAAACTCGGTTTCTTCATGGACAGGCGCGAGGTGGCTCTCCTGGATCTCAGGGACCCCAACCTCGGTTTCTGAAAAACAAGATGAAAGAAGGGGAGGGCGAACCCTCCCCGGTTTCCCCATTCAATCCTTCTTGCCGGAGTATCTCTTCCTCTCGGTGGTGACGGCCTTCTTGGCCTCCTTCCTGGAACCCTTCTCCGCCATTGCGGCCTTCCTCTGTGCCTCGAGCTCCTCGAAGGTCATGGTGTTCTCCTTCTTGGGTGCATCGCGCATCTTGAGGTACACGATGACGGCGATGGCTATGATCGCCACGATCACGACGACGTAGGTGGTCCAGTTGGAGAGGATGTTCTCGTCGACCGTGACGGTCATGTTGAACTCCGCGAACCTGAACTGGTCGGCGGGTTCCATCGTGACGACGAGGTCGTGGTTGCCGGCGCTCTTGAGGTTGGGTAGTTCGATGGTGATCCTCTGCTCCCCGTACGCGATGGTCTGGGTCCCGTTGTACAGGACCTTGCTGCCCTCGGTGACGGTGATCTCGGCCTCGAACGCCTTGGTGTCGTTGAACAGGTCGAACCAGATCTTGCCTCCGTTGAGGTCGTCCAGATCGTAGCCCCTGTCGGAGATGGTGGTCTCCCCGTCGACACCGGCGACGGGGATGATGCAGAGTGCGGCGACGAGTGCCGCCGCGACGAGCATCGTTGCTTTCATGCCCCTCATGGGATCGCCTCAGGTGATGATCTCCTCTATGCGCTCCTGTTCGATGGCCTTCCTGACCTCCATGGAGAGTCTCCTTCCAGAGGACATCTCCCTCCTCCAGAGGGTGTTGCCGTAGGGGTGTCCCACGGACATGTGGACGTTGGTTCCGCCACCGATGCGGGGTGCGACATCGTAGATGTAGAAGTTCAGGTCCTTGTCGACACAGGTCTGGAGGCAGAAGGGTCCGATGATACCGGGGTCGTAGAACTTCTTGGATGCGGCGATGTACTTCTCCGCCATCTCGAAGGCCTTGTCGAGGAGGGACTCCCTGAGTGTGGCGGAGTTGTGTCCGCACACGGTGTACTCGGGGATGATGCCGTCGTTCTCGAGCTCCACCTGCTGCTTTCCGGGGAGCCTGCAGTATCCGTCGAGGGAGCTCTCGAACCTCCAGTCGACTCCGAGGAGCTCCAGCCTCTCGCCCTTCTCCTCCAGGGGGGAGTAGAAGAAGTCGAGGTTGAAGACGGGGCCGATGATGTACTGCTCCATCCTTGCGTGCTCGAGGAAGTTCTCCTCGATGACGCCCTGTTTGATGAGCTCGGTGGACTTCTCGACGAACTGGTCGTAGTCCTTGGCGGTGAAGAATCCCCTCTCGAGCTTCTTGACCTTGTGGTGGACCTTCACGATGGTGAGTCCGTCGATGTCCTCGGGCTTCTCGACCTTCTTGGGGAAGGGCATGCCGGCCTGCTCGAGGATCCAGTAGTAGTCCCTCTCGTCCCCCCTCTCCTCGGACCTGAGCAGGTTCCTGCTTCCGACGATGGGCATCTTGAAGTCGTTCTCGACGGCATCGATTCCGCAGTACGAGACGAAAGACCTGTTGGGGACGAAGAGGACGTTCTTGTCCATCAGGCTCTGCTGGACCTCGGGTTTGAGGATGCTGTTGAACTTGTCGAGGATGACGGGTTCGTCGACAACACCTCTGATGATGTTGCCCTGTGCGTCCCTCTGCGCCTTGAAGTACCTGGAGAAGGTGGCATCCCTGCCCTGCTGGCAGATCGCCACGGTCTTGAACCCCTCGGATATGGCTCCGTCGCAAGTGTCGAGTGCGGAGTGGGATGCTACCACTCCGATCTTGGCATCCTTGAGGTTGTACTTCTCGAGGTTGCCCAGAACTTCGTCTCTGCTGATCATGATTAATCCTCTGGTTCGGTATTTGGTGTTCGTATATTATATTTTATTAAACACGCGCGCGGAACCAGGCGTGACGGGACGATGCCGGTGAAGACGGGGGTGGAAAAGTGGTAGCCTCGCGCAGATTCGAACTGCGGTCGCAGGATCCAGAGTCCCGCATGATTGACCACTACACTACGAGGCTATCATCACCCCTGATTCAATCCTCATTAATAAACTTTTTCAATTGAACGGAATCCGTCGGCAGTACTGGCCGTCCCGCATCGCGCCCTCCCCAGGTTGCGGACTATGCTCGATGCACGGAGGAGCAGTTCGGACACCTCGGCACCCACGGGCGTCAGTTCCCATATCCTGCGGTTGTACATGTGCCTCTCGTCATCCCTGACCGTCACGAGTCCCACTTTGCAGAGGTCGAGGGCCACGTCCCTCACCGCGGGGTAGTTGCTGCCGATCTCGTAGAGGTCTTGGGACACTATGGCTCCGCGTTCCATTATGAGGAGCAGGATCCCGACTGCGTATTTCCTGGTCAGGGGGTTGTCAGCCATGACACGGCGAGTTCGCGGGAGGTATAAATCTGATATCTGGGTGAACTGCAGGGACGTTCACCAAGGACAGTGGTTTGTGAAAATGACAGGGAGGGGCCGTACCCCTCCCATGGGTCTCACTGGACCGTTTTCTTGACTTCTTCGAAGATGTCGTCGATGCTGCCGACACCCTTGATGGTGACGAGTGTGCCCTTGCCGGAGTAGTAGTCGATGAGGGGCATGGTGTTCTCGCGGTAGACCCTCAGTCTGTTCTTGACGGTCTCCTCCTTGTCATCATCCCTCTGGTAGAGCTGGGATCCGCACTTGTCGCAGGTGCCCTCGGTCTTGGGGGGGTTGTACACGAGGTGGTAGACGGCGTTGCACTGGGGGCAGGAGCGCCTCATGGTGAGTCTGGTGACGAGCTCCTCGTCGTCTACGTCGAGGTTGAGTGCGAGGTCGACGTCGAGCTGTTCCGCGAGTGCGTCTGCCTGCTCCACGGTCCTGGGGAAGCCATCGAGGATGACGCCTCCGTCTGCCTGCGCGATCTTCTCCTTCATGAGGCCGATGATGAGGTCGTTGGGGACGAGTGCACCGGCGTCCATGAACTCTTTGGCCTTCAACCCGAGTTCGGTCTGGTTCCTGACTGCCTCGCGGAGCATGTCGCCCGTGGAGAGTCTGATGTAACCGAGCTCTTCGCTGAGTTTCTCTCCCTGGGTTCCCTTTCCGGATCCCGGGGGGCCGAGAAGTACGATCGTGGATTTCATGGAGCTTCGGATTGTATCCTCATATAAAACGAGTCCGCCGTCCCCGGCTCCCGTCTGTCCCATCCGCTCCGCACCAGGGGGCGGGGATCGGTTTCACACGACTTAACAATCGTCAAAAAGACACGTCACTTATATATCGAAAGATACCAATCGTGCGAATAGGTGTTCATATTGGAACAGAGAATCATCGACCAGATCGAGGCCGTCGTGGGCAAGGAGGGCTATTCCGTCGAGCCCGCCGTCCTCTACACGTACGGTTTCGACGCATCCATATTCCACAACACTCCGGACATCGTGGTCCAGCCCAGGACCACCGAGCAGGTCTCGGAGATCATGAAGATCGCGTACGCCAACAAGATCCCCGTCGTCCCGAGGGGTGCCGGAACCGGACTCTGCGGGTCCGCGGTCCCGATCAAGGGCGGTATCGTCATGGCGATGCAGAGGATGAACCAGGTCAAGAACATCAGTGTCGCGGATCTGTGGGTCGATGTCGAGGCGGGTTGTGTGTACAACGACCTCAACAACGAGCTCTCGAAGTACGGCTTCTTCTTCCCCCCGTCCCCCGGATCGGCGGAGGCATGCCAGATCGGGGGAATGGTCGCCACGAACGCTTCGGGCATGCGTGCCGTCAAGTACGGCGCCACCAGGGACTTCGTCCTGGGGCTCACGTTCGTGAAGGCAGATGGGGAGATCGTCCGCTGCGGTACCAGGACCATCAAGGACTCGTCCGGATACCAGCTCGCACGCCTCCTCTGCGGATCCGAGGGTACACTCGGCATCATCACCGAGGTCACGCTGAAGCTGACCACCAAGCCCAAGAAGTCCGCATCCTGCCTCTGCTGCTTCAAGACCGTGGAGGATGCCGGAAGATGCATCTCCGCGATCATCGCGAAGCCCCTCATCCCCGCGTCCTGCGAGCTGATGGACAGCGTGAGCATCAACGCGGTCAACAAGGCCCGCGGCAACCCCCTCCCCGACTGCGGTGCGCTCTGCATCGTGGAGGTCGACGGTGAGACCGACGAGGTCATCGACCGCGACCTCGCCATCGTGGACGAGGTCGCCAACGAGATCGGTGCGGTGTCCGTCATCCCCACCAAGGACAAGGCGCTCATCGCGCAGTGGACGGACGCCAGGAAGTCCGTCATGACGTCCCTGTCCGCACTCAAGCCCGGTTGCTCGTCCGTGTCCCTCGCCGACGACATGGGTGTGCCCGTGTCCCAGGTTCCCAAGGCCGTCACGGCGTTCCAGGAGATCGCCGACAGGTACAGGGTCACGATCGCCACGTACGGTCACGCATCCGACGGCAACCTCCACACGAAGATGGTCCTCGATCCCACCGACAGGGACGAGTGGGAGAGGGGGATCGCAGCCGTCAACGAGATATTCGACGTCTGCATCGAACTCGGTGGAACCGTCACCGGGGAGCACGGCGTGGGCATTTCCAAGGCTCCCAACTACATGAAGGAGAGGGAGTCCGAGCTCTCCTCCATCAGGGCGATCAAGAAGGCCATGGATCCCGAGAACATCCTCAATCCCGGCAAGCTCGAGCAGTGGGAGGGGACGATCCTCAGGAACCTCAGGTACCCCTGTCAGGGCTGCATGTGAGTGGGACGGGGTCAGCCCCGTCCCGGAAAACACTTTATCCCTTCTCCAATCGACTCAGGCCCAATACAGTGCGGGCATGAATCCCCCCATCAGGTACACGAGCTCCAGTGCGGCGGCACCCATCGCGCAGACCCATACGACCTTGTTCCAAGCCAGGACCTTGGAACCGTCCAGGGGAGGGACGGGCAGCAGGTTGAAAACCGCCAGGAACGCGTTGAGGTTCGCCAGCATTATGAAGACGAACACGAGGGGCGTGTGGTTGGTCGCGAAGCACCCCGCTATGCCGATTCCGGCCAGGACTATGTTTACAAGGGGTCCGGCGATGCTGACCCTCCCGTTGGTGCGTGCATCCATGTTGCCGTGGATGTACACGGCCCCGGGTGCCGCGAAGAGGAACCCGAGGAACGACATCGCCAGGGACAGGACCAGTCCCATGGGGTACATGCGGTACTCGGACCACAGCCCGGCACGCTGTGCGGTGAACTTGTGGCCCAGCTCGTGGAACAGGAAGCTGACCACCACGAGGAGTGCCGAGAGTCCGAGGAGGCATGCGAACGCCGTCGTCTCCGAACCGGTCCTCCATTCGAGGTAGTCCATGACGGATCCCGAGCGGTAGATCAGCGTGAACGCGATCGCGAGCACAACGACGGAG
>JAZODL010000189.1:0-3436 GCA_045596945.1 Candidatus Methanomethylophilaceae archaeon
GGACAGGTGGATTGCTGCTTGTCGACGGTGAGGAGGATCTGGCCCTGTTGCCCTGTATCCTCATGTCACCGGACGGCACGGATGTGGTCTACGGTTGGCCCGGCAAATGCATGATGCTCGTCAAGGTCGACGCAGCCATCAAGGAGAAAGCCATGGAACTCATGGCACTATTGGAGGAAATAGAATGAAGATGGAAATCACACAGCAGAAAGAGGACCCTCCCCAGAAGAGGGTCGAGGTTTACTTCACCCTGGACCACAACGGCGAGTCCACCCCCGGAAGGAACGCAGTCGCAGAGGCAGTCGCAAAGGAGATGAAATCCAAGAGGGACTGTGTCGTCGTCGACAACATCGAGTCCGTCTACGGAAAGGGCATGTCCAAGGGATACGCCAAGGTCTACGAGAACAAAGAGGCAGCACTCGAGTTCGACAGGGAGTACCTCCTGAAGAGGAACGGAATCGAGGCAGACAAGCCCGAGCCCGCAGAGGACGCACCCGCAGAGGAGTGATTTAAATGGCAAAGGCAGCAGCACCCAAGAAGGCAGTCGCAAAGAAGGACGCATACCAGGTCGACGGAGACAAGCTTGTCAGGACCAAACCCGTCTGCCCCAAGTGCGGACCCGGAGTCTTCATGGCTACCCACAAGGACCGTGTCTCCTGTGGTAACTGCGGATACACCGAGTTCAGCAAGAAGGACTGAGAAGGTATTCTTCATTCGCCTCCTCCCTCTCAATTGGAGGCTCAGGATCGCCGGGGCGTATCTGGCCCCGGCAAATACCTTCCCAATCCCCCAAACCGGATTCCGTGTTTTGAACTGGGCCCGTAGTATAGCTTGGATAGCATAGGGGCCTCCGGAGCCTCGGACTCGGGTTCGAATCCCGACGGGCCCGCTCATCTCAATCATCATTATAGGGACGGGGCCGTCGCGCCGTTCGATCCGTCACGATCACCTCGTCTTGGCCGTGTTCAGGTATGACGATCGCATCGCGAGATTGCGGTCCATACCATGACGTTCTAACATGCCCGTGAGGCGTAGACATGGGAATATGCCGAATCGCATCGGATGAAGGTCTCCGCGACGATTCGGGAACAGACCTCGGGGTCGACCGAAGAGGGGATGGATTCCCGCCATCCCCGGAAGCGGAACAATGCCAGGGGCGGGATCCCGCACCGTGTTCCCATGAATGGGTCGGAACGAGGTTGTGGTTCCACCCGGTTCCCATTCCCCGTAACACATCCGAGTCCCGGACGACAGCACAACGTGACATGCGGACCATCCGTTGTCCGTCTCACGGAAGGATGTTACGGCCCCCTCTCCACCTCACGCATCGTTGTATCCCCGGTCTCGTCGAGGTCCTTGAGAACCGTCATCTCCCGATGCGATGCCGCGATGGGGGAACGGGCTAGGTAAGTACCCGGATGTTGGATTCATGAGGTCCCGGCACACGTCTGGATACGGTCTGGATGTATGATGGATAGTCCATCCGACCATGATATATAGATAGATGGGGATTCGTGGATGATACCGATGAAGGGACGCATTCTACCCAGGGGGGCATTGTCCGATCTGCCCAAGACCGTACACGGGGGACAGGCCTGGAAGCTCGAGGGAATCGAGGACTACAGCCACAACCTGAACCCCTTCGGACCTCCCGAGGAGATATCCGAGATCATCATGCAGGCCGTGTCGGATCTGGGCCATTACCCGGATGACTCCTGCACCGAGCTCAAGGAGACCATATCCAGGGCGTTCAACATCGATCCCGACTGCATAACCATCGGGGCGGGTTCATCGGATATAATCCGCAACGTCCCCAACACGTTCTTCTCGCCGGGAGACAGGGTGGTCCTCAACCGTCCGTCCTTCGCGGAGTACAGTCAGCAGTGCCGCATCGTGGGTGCGGACATAGTGTGGAACGAACTCCTGCCGGAGAACGACTTCCGCATAGACCTGGACTCGCTGATGGTGAACGTCGGTGACGACACCCGTGCCCTGTACATATGCAACCCCAACAACCCTACCGGGAGGGTGGAGCCCCGTGACAAGATCGTGAGCATAGTCCGCGAGTGCGAGGAACGCGGTGTCCTCGTGTTCCTGGACGAGACGCTCCTCGAGCTGGTCCCCGGCTACATGGACATAACGCTGTCCGGCATGGTGGACAGGTTCACCAACCTGATCGTGGCATCGTCCCTGACCAAATCATTCGCGATCCCGGGAATACGCATCGGGTTCGGGATGTCCAATCCCGATATAATCTCCGAGATGGAGAAGGTGCGCATGACCTGGAACGTCGGACAGATCGAGCAGGTCGTGGCGAACGTCCTCCTGAGGGACCACATGGACTACGTGGACCATGCCGCGGCCGTCATGGCCGTCGAGTCGGAGGTGCTCAACTCCAGTCTGCGCGAGATAGGGTTCCCAGTCGGGTCCGTCTCGGATTCGTTCTTCTACTTCAACTCGCTCGAACCCCTGGGCATGGACAGCCCCACGTTCAAGAGGAAGATGCTCGCACAGGGCATCATGGTGAGGGACTGCTCGTCGTTCGGTGACGAGTTCAGCGGGTACGTCCGCTACAGCGTCAAGGACAGGGAGCGCAACTGCCGTTTCATCGCGGCGGTGGATTCCGTGATCAACGGGTGATCCGGATGCATCTCATCCTGGACGCGGTGGCTGTGGTCGTGCTGGCCCTGCTGATAGACAGGTACGTGGGCGAGGTGCCCAACAGCGTCCACCCGCTGAGGTGGATGGGCAACATGCTGGCTGCCATCGACAGGCGCATACATGTCAGGGACTCCGCCACCACGAGCGTGTGGGGATTCCTGTCGTATGTACTCGTGTTCCTGCTGTTCTCCCTCGTGGGGTTGGCGTTGACAACGGCGTGCCGCGTCCTCCTATCCGACTACGTGTCGCCCGTTGTGGGCGAGGTGGCGTGGATCGTCGCCACGGCGTTCGTTTTCAAGGTCTCCTTCGCGGTGTTCTCGTTCAGGGCGCACTGCGATCCGATACGCGGGGACCTCGACAGGGGCGACGTCGGTGCCGCGGCGGACAAGGTCCAGATGATAGTCAGCCGCAACACCAAGGGGATGGATGCGGACCACATCGCATCGTCCTGTTGCGAGACCGTGTCAGAGAACCTGGTGGACAGCGTGTTCTCGCCGGTGTTCTACTTCGGTCTCCTCGGCATCCCCGGAGCGGTGATGTTCCGTTGCGCCAACCTCATGGACGCCATGTGGGGGTACCTGAACGACAGGTACTCCAGACTGGGGTTCTTCCCGGCCAAGTTCGACGACCTCCTCGGGTTCCTGACGGCACGCGTCTCCCCGTACTTCGTCGCCCTGGCGGGCATGATCATGGGCATGGACTGGAGGGCGGCCGTCCCGGCGGCCAGGGAGGAGCACGGCAAGACGCCCAGTCCCAACAGCGGTTACTCGATGAC
>JAZODL010000190.1:0-16156 GCA_045596945.1 Candidatus Methanomethylophilaceae archaeon
CCTGAGCTTGAAGATCTCCGAGTCCTTGATGGACCTCCTGAGGACGGCGTCCAGTTCGGAGGACCTTATGAGGCCGGGGACCTGGTTGAGGTCGAACCTGCGGGGGCACCCGAGCATGAAGCCGTCGTCCGAGATGGTCACGGAGACGTTCGCACCCATCATCCCCGACATCCTGTACGCGTAGGCGCGGGACAGGGCGTCATTGACCCTGCGTCCGAAGGGGAAATGGAACACTATCTTCTGGTTGCCGGACGGATCCACGTACTCCTCCACCGCGAGCCTGCGGTCGTCTGGGATGAACCCCGCCACCGCGACCTGCTCGCGGAAGTAGGACAGGACGCTGCGGGCGGAACCCGTGTCGACATCGAACTCGTCGGATATCCCAGCTATGGCCTCCTCGTCGGCCAGGAGGATCCTGTCGGCCATCTCCCTCCTGAACCTGGCGATGTCCATGGACAGGTCGAAGCTGCGGGGCAGCATCTCCCCCGCCCACGACGGGACGGTGGGCTTCCTGCCGTTGGCCTCCTTCACGTACGCGGTCATGCCCTTCGAACGGACGAACTCGAAGGAACGCCCGCCTAGGACGAAGACGTCGCGGGGCGACAGACGCTCCACGAACTTCTCGGAGAGCTCTCCTGCCGTCGTGCCGTGGCTGGTGACCACCCTGTAGTTGGCCTCCTCGGGGATCGTGCCCAGGTTCATGAAGTAGATCATCCTGGACCCCTTCTTCCTCCCGAACTCCTGCTGCTCCACATCGTACCATATCTTGGAGTACACGCCCTCGAAGTCGTCCTTGGACCCCAGATAGCGCAGGACCTCCGTGAACGTGGACTCCATGAGGTCGCGGTAGCAGTAGGAGCCCCGGACGAGGTCGTAGGCCTCCGACACGGACCACCTGCTGTCCAGACTCATCCCGACGACGGTCTGGGACAGGACGTCCAGACAGTTCTCGGGGATCCCCACGCGGTCTATGTCGCCCCTGTGGGCGGCGCGGCACATCACGGCGCACTCGACCAGGTCGTCGGGGTCGAACACGAGGAGCCTGCCCTTGGCCACCTTCCCGAAGCTGTGTCCGCTGCGGCCGATCCTCTGGAGGCCCTTGGCCACGGACTTGGGGGACCCGATCTGGCACACCAGGTCGACCGATCCGATGTCTATTCCGAGTTCGAGGGATGTGGAGGAGACCACGCATTTGATCTCCCCGCGCTTCAGACGCTCCTCCACGTCGAGCCTGATCTCCTTCCCGAGAGAGCTGTGGTGGACCTCTATGTTGTCGAGACCGCGTTCCTTCAGCTTGTAGACGACGCTCTCCGCACCGGAACGGGTGTTGGTGAAGACCAGGGTGGTCTCGTGCTGTTCGACGAGTTCCCTGAGGGTGTCGTACATCATCGAGTTGACTATGTCGGAGGACAGGGCGGTCATGTCCTCGGTGGGGCAGATGACCCTCAGGTCCAGCTGCTTCCTAGAACCGGACTCGATGAGCGCCACGTCGCGGGGCGATCCGTCCGGGTTGCATCCGACCAGGTACGCCGCTATCGCGTCTATCGGGGCGAGCGTCGCGGACAGGCCGATCCTGGAAAAGTCCGTCTCGCAGTGGTGCCTCAGGCGCTCGAGTGTGAGGGACAGGAACGCGCCCCTCTTGGAATCGCAGATGTCGTGGATCTCGTCGAGGATCACCCACTCCACCCTCCTGAACGCATCCTTGAACTTGGGTGCGGCGAGGATTAGGGCGAGGCTCTCGGGAGTGGTGATGAGGATGTGCGGCGGGTGGCGCACCATCCTCTGCCTCTCGTTCTGGGGGGTGTCGCCCGAACGGACAGCGACCCTGATGTCGGGGACGTACATCCCGTGTGCGGCCGCGACCTCCCTCATCTCGGCGAGGGGCGTGTTGAGGTTGCGGTTGACATCGTTGGCGAGGGCCTTGAGGGGGGACACGTATATGCAGTACACCCTCTCCTCGAGGGTCCCCTCGCGGGCGTACCTCGTGAGCTCGTTGATGATGCTGGTGAACGCGGTGAGGGTCTTCCCGGAACCCGTGGGGGACGAGACCAGGACGTTGCGGCGCTGGTGGATGACGGGGATGGCCTTGGCCTGCGGAATCGTCAGATCGTCGAACCGCTCATCGAACCACGTGCGGATGAGGGGTTCCATGGAGCCCATTACCTCGTCCTTGGTATACGTCCTGTCTACCCTCTCGATCATTTGAACCACGTCCCCCACAAGATGGGTGGGGCGGATTTAATGCTTCCCAGGGACTGGTTCGGACACCATGGCACCCTGTGGTACCATAATATAGGGCGTATTTCGTTCACATGCTCATGAGAATCGGATTGGTCGCGGTCGCAATCGTCCTCGTCACGGCCCTCGTCCCCGTCCTCGAATCGGAGGGGATGACGGAACCCGCCAGCGAGGTCTCCGGGAACACGACCATATTCGGATTCGTGGCGGACGTCTCGACGAACCTGGAGAAGAACATCCCGTTCGAGGACGTCGTCGTCACCCTCTACGATTCCGACAGGTCCCCCCTGGGGACCTGTGTCACCGATACCGAGGGGAGGTTCGAGCTCACCTACCCCGACGGGACTGGCAGGTACCTGACATTCGAGCATGAGAGGTACACCGTCCAGACCCTGCCCAGCGACATGGTCATGGTGGACGGGCAGTTCGTCAGGTTCGACGTCAGGGACGGGATGCTCGTGGACGGCAAGTACATGCTGACGAGCGTTGCATCCGGGTACTCCCCCGTGGGGATGCGCATCACCATGGTCGAGATCGCCGGATACGTCTACGGGAAGGACGGTTCCAGCAGAATACCCCTGGAGGACGCCCAGGTGTCCCTGGTCTCGTCCAGCGGCGAGACCGCCTACGCCTACACCAACGACAAGGGTTACTTCTCGGCCTCGTGCTACATCGGGACCTACGAGCTCACGGTGTCGTGCAAGGGCTTCATGCAGTCCTCCGCCGTGGAGGTGGAGACCGGTGACAACGCCCTCGAGATCGTCCTGGAAAGAAACGACTACAGCCTCCTCTTCGGCCTGGACACCCCGCATGCGGGGGAGCTCATAGGCATACTCGTGGTCCTGACGGTGATCCTGGTCATAGGGCTCATCCACACCATGGGAAAACGCGGCAGGGTGGAGATAGAGTTCATCAACGACCTCGAATCCCCGAGGGGGGAAGAGGAGGAAGAGGACCTCAGATATCCCTGACCAGGTTGTCCATGACCTTCTGATAGAGGCTGTTCCCCTCGGCATCCATGGCTACCACGAGGGGACCGAACTTATGCGTGTCGAACCTCCACATGGCCTCCGCCATCCCGAGGTCAAGCCACTCCACACCCCTGCACGAGTTGAGACCCTCCGCGAGTGATATGGCCGCACCCCCGGTGGCGGCGAGGTACACGCACCCGCACCTCCTCATGGCTTCGGCGACCTCCGGGGACATCCCGCCCTTGCCGATGATGGCACGGATCCCGAACCTCTCGATCATCTCGGGCTCCAGCTTGTTCATCCTCGCGGACGTGGTCGGCCCGGCGGCGACTACCCTCCAGGAGCCGTCGTCCATCTGCCTCATGATGGGGCCGCAGTGGAAGAGCGTCGCCCCGCGGATGTCGTCGGGGACCGGTTCCCCGGCCCTGTCGTACTCCAGTGCACGGATGTGCATCTCGTCGCGACCGGTTATGACGGGGCCGGACACGAAGACCGTCTCCCCCAGCTTGAGCGACCTGACGTCGGATTCGGAGAGGGGTGTGTTCAGGACCTTCAAAGCTCCACCCCCTGTGCGTACTCGACACCGTTGTCGGTGATGCGCGCAGACGCGCGACGGGTCGCCCAGCAGCCGATGTTCACCGCGACGGGGAGGCTCGCCGTGTGGCAGAACGCTTTCTTTATCCTGACTCCCAGGACCGTCGTGGAGCCGCCGAGACCCATGGGACCGAGGCCGGAGCTGTTCAATGCGACGAAGAGCTCCTCCTGCATTGCCTGCAGGACGGGGTCCGGGTTCTCCGAGTCCAGGGGTGCGAGGAGGGCCTCCTTGGCCATCTCCACGCACACGTCGGAGGTGCCGCCGATACCGACACCGACGATGGACGGGGGACAGGGACGGCCCCCCGCGTCCAGGACCGAGTCGATGATGAACCTCTTTATGCCCTCGACCCCGTCGGCGGGGTTCAGCATCGCGAGACGGGTCATGTTCTCCGAACCGGCCCCCTTGGGGAGGACGGTGATCTCGGTGAAGTCGTCATCCGTGGGGATGTAGTGTATTATGGGCATGCCCTGGCCGAGGTTGGATCCGTCGTTCTCACGGGTGAGGGGGTCGACGGTGTTCGGCCTCAGGGGGATCTCGCGTGTGGCCCTCTCGACACCGCGCGCTATCTGGGATGCGATACCGGAATCGAAGCGTCCCCTCACGTAGAAGACGGGGATGCCCGTGTCCTGGCACATCGGCCTCCCGATGTGCTCGGCCTTCTTCACGTTGTCCATGATGGCCCCGAGCTGCGTGTACGCGATCTCGCCGGTCTCCCAACCGGCGGCGGCCTCCAGGGCCCACCCTATGTCGGCGGGCAGTTTCGTGTTGGCAAGACGCAGGAGGTTGACGACGATATCCTCCACGGGCTCGGGCAGCTTTATCATACGGAGGTCAACCGAATACGGAATATAAATCCTCCAACACGCGAGATCATGGGACGACGTACAGCACGTCCTCGATCGTCACGACACGGACGGTGTCCCCGGGTTCGTAGCCCTCCGGTATGCGGAGGTCGACGGTGGAGTAGTTTTCGGGATGGAGGACCTGTATCTCCGAACCCATGCGATTGATGACAGTCGCCTCCCTGAGGTCGGACGACCTCTCGTAGAGCTTCAGATCCGGCATGTCCGCCCTCCTGACCGCCCTCTCCCGGAAATCGATGAGGTCCATGACGCGTCCGCCGCTGCCGGACACGCGGGTGAGCTTGCAGTACCTGTCGTTGGACACGACCACGTCCCCGACCGAGTACTCGGGCAGGCGGACCAGGTACGTCAGGCGGTACATGTCCTGTCCGTCCGTGGTCTGACCCACCAACTTGGGGGACTCCTTGGTCTCGGCGCAGAACGCGTCCGCCAGCTCCCTCGCGAGTGACTTCCCGAGCGACATGGACGAGAGGTACACGTCCACCCCTCCGGTGACGAGCTCCATCTTGGTGATGAAGAGGGACCTGTTGTGCGCGGCCTGCCTGGCCACGGAGTTCTCGACCATGGCGAGGGACTCCTCCCTCATTTCGGGGCTGAGTTCCCTGGACCCGGTGCGGATCTGGAGGATCGCCTCGTAGTAGCTGCCGAGCTGCCTGGAGCACCTCTTGCAGACGTTGTTCTTGATGCGCACGATGGTGGACGCGTCGTCCTCGGCCTCGTACCCCATGATGTCGCAGTAGGAGTGCACGTTGACCACGTACACGTACGGGTCCTGGCAGTCCACGTCCATGGCGACGGATGTGACCCTCACATCGCGTATCGCGCAGAGCGCATCGGCCGCCGCATCCTGGACCGCCACCGCGAGGTCCTTCTTGACCCAGCGGTCACCGACGTTGAACTCGTTGCAGTTAGTACACACCCTGAGGTCCACGTGGTGGGGCAGGGCCGTCAGCTTACGTCCGTCCAACCAGCAGTCTATGCACAGACCATCGAGGGACTCCTCGCAGTCGCATCCGCATTTGACGCAGAAGTTCACATCATCACCACCTGGGCGTGCTTCACGCCACCTATGACGATGATGTTCTCCGGGGACACATGCCCCTGAGCGACGGCGATGGACACCGCCTCCTCCCCGACCAGATTCATGATGGAGACGGACTTCATGCGCTCGATGTAGGCCTCCGTGGAGACGGACTCCCCCTTGTAGAACGTCTCGCTGACGGTGATCCTCATGCCGTCGCCCCTGAACGTCCTCCCTATTATGTCCTCATCGCAGGCCGCGAGGATCCTCTCGTCCCCGTTGGTGTGTATCCTGACGTACATGTGATCAAGTCCTCTTGTATACCCCCGCGGGGGTCCTGTAGATCTCTCCGCCGTCACTGAGGTTCTTGACGGCGCGGGTGACGTCCGCCTCCGCCAGACCCTGGTTGGAACCGTGCTGGATCAGCTCGTCCATCGTCAGGCCCTCGTCGCCGTACTCCCTCATCAGGTCACGGACGACGTCGATCCTGTTGCGGTCCTTGGAGCTGATGCCCGACGCGATCTTGTCTATGTCGAACCCGCCGTCGTCGTTGCCGGCTATCCTGCGGAGGTAATACTCCACCAGGTCGACGGCACGGTTGGCATCCACATCGGTTACCTTGTCGCTGAGCCTCATCCTCGCCGATGCCTCGGACAGACGGACGAACGCCTCGAGCTGCCTCGCCGTGATCGGGACGGAGTTGCCCCCGTTGCCCATGAGCCTGATGCGGAGGAAGCTGTCCTGGATGATGCCCTTGGCCTCATCCGTCATGATTGGCGTGAGGCGCTTCGAGTACGCGACGTACTTCCTGAGGATGTCCACGTCGTAGACGGGTTTGATGTTGCTGGTCCTCTCCATGATCCCCTTGACGTCGACACCCTTGATCTCGACCGATTCGGGGACCATCCTGGCCTGTCCGCGCTGGTGGGCCATGAGTATGTGCTCCGTGATCGCGGTGTCCTTCTTCTTGTCGGGCTTGTCCGTGAGTACGAAGATCATGTCGAAACGGGACATGAGAGCCGGGGGCAGGTCGATCTGGTCCGCGATCGCCGCATCCTCCTCGAACCTCCCGTACTTGGGGTTGGCGGCCGCGAGCATGGAACAGCGGCACTGGAGGGTCGCGGTTATACCTGCCTTCGCGACAGAGATCTTCTGGGACTCCATGGCCTCGTGGAGCGAGGACCTGTCCTGATCGGTCATCTTGTCCAGCTCGTCGATGCATGCGAGACCCTTGTCGGCGAGGACCAGCGCACCGGCCTCCAGGGTCCACCTGCCGTCGCCGAAGTCGTCCCTGACCGCGGCGGCCGTGAGTCCCGCGGCGGACGCCGACTTACCCGATGCGTATATCCCCCTGGGCGCGAGCATGCTCATGTACCTCAGGAGCTGAGACTTCGCGACACCGGGGTCCCCCATCAGCAGGATGTGCATGTCGCCCCTCATGACGGTGCCGTCGTCCATCTCCTTGTGGCACCCGCCGAACAGCTGCAGGGCGATCGCCCTCTTCACCTCGTCCAGACCGTAGATGGAGGGCGAGATCGAACGGACGATGTTGTCGAACAGCTGGGGGTCGCGGGACATCTCCCTGATCCTCTCCTCGTCCTCCTCCGTGATGAGGATCTCGTCGTACTCATGCTGCTCGAACTCCACGGACGTCACATCCAGGAACGTCTCGAACACGGTGGACTTGTCCCTGTCCCCCTTCTCCACGGAACGGAGGACGCCGTTCAGGGTGATGCGGTTCCCGGCCGTGACCTCGCCCGCGATGTCGTCCTCCACGTAGCCGGAGATCCTCTCGGGCTGTGCACCTCCCCTGAGGCCCTCGGGACTCTCCTGTATCTCTATCTTCTGGGTGTCCATGAACACGGACGACTTCATATCCAGGATGAAGCGGAGGTTCTGCTTGTTGCAGCTGCCGTCCGCACCGGAGCACATGACCGGCTCCCTCAGGATCGTCCCCGGCTCCTCCATCCATATCTCGGAGCCACACCTGGAGCACCTGAAGAGGGCGTGCGTCATGCGGGGCTTGACGGTAGTGACCTTCCTGGCCAGACCCTCGACGGCGATCAGCTTCCCGAGATGGTCCGCCCTGAGGTTCCTTATCTCCACCTTGGCGTCGCGCGGGAGGTTGTAGACCCTCACGTTGATGGCGTCACCGGGGCGGTTGATGTTCGGGACCAGCGACATCACGGTCTTCCTGGCGATGTCCATGCACCTGTCCGGGTTGTCCAGGACGTACATCGCGAAGTCCACGTTGTAGGCGTTGATGTCCCCGTAGTCCACCCTGACGCTCTTCTTCTGGGGGTAGTTGTCGGCTATGTCCGAGATCATGATGCGGTACGCGTCCTTCGAGAACACATCGGACCATGCGACCTGGATCTCGTTGTCCTGGAACGTGACGGCCATCTCACTCCTCCCCCGGGATGCAGCCCTCGTCGATCCACCAGATCCATCCGCCGCGTTCCATGGAGATCTCCCCCCTTATGTGACCGGCCCTGCGGTACTTGGTGAGGGTCTTCGCGAGGTCGTCGGGACACCTGTATCCGAACAGGTGGTCGAGCCTGTCGCTCGCCTCCTTCGTGGTAAGCCTGTCGTCCCCGAGGGACTCCCTGATCATAGGTAGAAGACCGTCACCCGTCATGGGTGAACCATATCTTCAGCTTGTATTAGAAGGAATCACTCGCACTCCGCATCACGCGGTGCGACGGATTCGATGTACTCGTTCTGTATGCGGACGACCTCGGTGCTGTCACGTGCGGCTGCGTACGCGTCCAGGAGCGGGCCGTTGAGCCTGAGGAACTCGGGCGCCCAGTTGAACCTGCCCAGGAACGTCTCTACCTGGTCCATCTGCCCCAGGATGTACAGGGATGCCATGACCGCCTCCGCGCTGTTCAGCTCCATGGGGCGCCCCCAGTTGACGGGGTTCGCGGCCAGCAGGTAGGGCAGGGCCCTCTCCTCCACCTTCTTCAGGCGGGGAAACTCGTTGATGTTCGTCCACGTCAGGTCCATGACCACCACGCCCTTCCTGGCATGGGCCATGTCGGCGGGAGACAGTGCACGATCGGAGAACGGCGAGAGGACTATGGAGCCCTTGGGGATCGCGCCCAGGGTCTTCGCCTCCCTGCCGAGTCCGAACTTCAGCATGCGCTTGGCGGTGCACTTCTTGGGATCGCACTGACACTTGTCGTATATGATCACGGGGATCATGCGGACACCAGCGTCCCGAGGGTCTCGGGGTCCCTGAGGTTCTCCTTGACCCAGGCCCTGACCTCCTCGACGGTGGCGAGGTAGTCGTTGTAGAGCTCCAGGTCGTCGGTCGCGGTGTACTCCTCCCTGGACCTCATGGGTGCGAGGATCTGCTTGCCGGCCCAGGGGGTCTTGGACGCCCACTCCTCGAACGTGGATGCCTGGAGGTACACGACGAAGTCGTACTCCTCGTCCTCGCGGAGGTAGTCCCTGTCCTTGAAGTCCTTGGAGACCTGCCTGCGCATGTCCTCCCCGTTCTGGTACATCGCGGAGATGAGCTCGCAGTCTACGATGTCGTGTTCGGGACCGGCGCTGTACACCTCGTACCTGTCGGGGTACAGCTGGTTGGTCATGTACTCCGCGATCTGGGAGACGAAATCGTTCTTCTGCTCCACGAAGAGCACGCGCACCTTAGCTTCCTTCTTCTTGAACATTGACACCACGGCCGCATGTTAATGGCGATGTGTAGATAAGGGTTGCCTGTCTGTGCCGCGGTACCCCCGGCCGACATGTTTTTTAACCGTGTACACGCTGGAACCGCTGCCACGGTGATGATCGTTTTTTCGAGCTGATCTCTGATGATAGACGGGCGAGCTGAGTGGCAGAACCCCCCGCGTACGTCATCCGACGTACTTTCCTGAGATAAACCGTAAATAAAGAGGTTCCAATCCACGGCACATGCCCGTTCTCCAACTAGCACTGGACCTCATGCAGCTCAACAGAAGCATCGTCATCGCCCACGAGGCGGTGGAAGGCGGTGCGGATTGGATAGAGGTGGGGACACCCCTCATCAAGAGCGAGGGTGCGGAGGCCGTGCGCACGCTCCGCAGGGAGTTCCCCGGTAGGAGGATCATCGCGGACACGAAGACGATGGACGTCGGAGCGTTCGAGGTCGAGATCATGGCCAAGGCGGGGGCGGACATCGTCACCGTCCTCGGACTCGCCGAGGACTCCACCATTGAGGAGGCCGTCATGGCGGGCAGGAAGTACGGTGCCGAGATCATGGTCGACATGATCAACGTGCCAGACAGGGTCGCCCGCGCCAAGGAGGTGGAGAGTCTCGGTGTCGCCTACATCTGTCTGCACATGGGCATAGACACGCAGATGAAGGGGGCCGAGCCTCCGATCGACGTCCTCAGGAGGATCGTGGAGGAGGTCTCCATCCCGGTCGCCGTGGCCGGCGGCATAACCGCCGAGAACGCCGGACTCTACGTGGAGGCCGGTGCCACCGACGTCATCGTCGGAGGGGCGATAATTAAGACCGGCGACATCAGGGCCGCCGCGGAGAACATCAAGAGGTCCATGGAGGGTGCCGAGATCCGCACGGACCTCGCGAAGAAGTACAGCGAGGAGGACCTGTTCGAGGCGTTCTCCAGGGTGTCCACGTGCAACATCTCCGACGCCTTCCACAAGCAGGGCGTCATGACGGGGATCGTCCCGCAGTCGCTCGCCCACAGGCAGAGGATGGTCGGTCGCGCGCTGACCGTCCAGACCGCGAACGGGGACTGGGCGAAGCCCGTGGAGGCCATCGACCGCGCCAAGGAGGGTGACATACTCGTGGTGGATGTCGGAGGAGGGGATGTCGCCGTATGGGGCGAGCTCGCCAGCTGCTCCGCCATGGTCATGGGTGTGAAGGGGATCGTCATCGACGGGGCGATAAGGGACATAGACGACATCAGGGACCTGAAGTTCCCCGCTTTCTCCAGGACCGTCGCACCCTGCGCCGGGGAACCCAAGGGTTACGGCGGCATCGGAATAGAGGTCAAGGTCGGCGGACAGAGGGTCCGCACCGGCGACTGGATAGTCGGTGACGAGAGCGGAATCATCGTGATCCCCAAGGAGATCGCGGTCGAGGTCGGCAACCGCGCACTCGACGTCCACGAGAGGGAGAACAGGACGAGGGAGGAGATCCTCAGAGGATCAACCCTGTCCAAGGTGAACGAGCTCTCCAAGTGGGAACCCGTCAGTTGATAATCATACGTGCCGGCCGTTCGGCCGGCACAGGTTTCTTCTCCGGATCGCTCAGTAGTGGGTAATCCCGTTGATCTCGGTGTCCAGCCTCTTCAGCCTCTCGATGCGGTCCTCGGTGGTGGGATGCGTGCGGAACAGGTTGACCAGTCCGGACATCCTCTTCTTCCCGAAGGGGTTGGAGATCCACATGTTGGCGGCCGAGGGGTTGTCGTAGGTGTTGTAGTTGGTGGAGCACCCGCTCTCGATGGTCCTGAGGGCGCTGGCCAGGGCCATGGGCTTCCCGGTGAGGCGCGCCCCGGACTCGTCGGCGAGGTACTCGCGGTTCCTGGACACGCCGAGCTGGACGAGCATGGCCGCGATGGGCATGGTCACATCCGCTAGCAGCGCGATGGCGAATCCGAGTCCTCCGTTGTCCTCGTCGCTGAATATCGACGACCACACGGCCATCCTGGTGATGTAGGACACCATGGCGGCCATGGTGGACGCAACGGACATGACGAGGATGTCCCTGTTCTTCACGTGGGAGAGCTCGTGGGCCATGACACCCTCCAGCTCCTCATCGGTGAGCATGTTGAGCAGGGGCCTGGTCGCCACGACGGCGGCGTCCCTGGGTCCGCGACCCGTCGCGAAGGCGTTGGGCATGGGCATCTCGGATATGCCCACCTCGGGCATGGGGAGACCCGCACGGTCGGCGAGCCTCTGGACGATGGAGTACAGCCTCGGCTCCTCGTCGTAGGTGACCAGCCGCACCCTGTTCATCGACAGGGCCATCTTCTTGGAGAAGAAGTAGGACGCGAGGTTCATCACCACTGCTATGGCAAGCATCACCCACATCCCGGTCCAGACGTTTCCGAACAGGAATCCCACGACCCATCCCACTGCAATGAGGATCAGGGTCATGGCGGCGAACATTGAAAGGGTTCTAAGACGCCACAATCTCATTTCAATCACTTTTTAATCTGTTTATTCTTCTATTTAATGATTATTATAATTTCGACGAATCGAACCTCATACCCACGTAGAAGTCGTCCACCGCGGAGAGCCCCAGGTTCACCCTGAGGTTCGTCATGCCGTCGGTACCCGTGCAGTGGTTCAAGTGGAGTTCGGTGCAGCCGTGGGCCTCGAACTCGGATGCGTACTGCCTGGCAGTGGGCTTCTTCATTTTCTCGAGCAGGACGGAGCCTATGAACGCACCAACCTTGCGACCGAACCTCTGGGACACCGTATCAAGGACATGGGACGGTCCGGCGACACCGCGTCCGCTCAGGACGGTGAGCGGTCTCCCATCTATGACGAGGAACGCCTCCTCGTACCCGTTGGTGTAACCGTACATCGGGGTGACCACCACACCGGGGACTATGTCCATCCAACCGTCCAGATCATGGAGGACCGCCTTCTCCAGGTTGTCCCCCCTTACCGCCACGCCCTTCGAGAGCAGTCCGCCCCTGGGCCCGTACAGTCCCGGGGGCGCGTAGATGTCCAACGGGCTCTCCCTCGCACCCAGCACGGCGTTGACCGCCCTGCAGTTGTCGGGCCTCCTCTGGGACACCACGAGGGCGTCTATGGACTCGGGGTCCACATCGAGATGCTCCAGGTTGTGGGTCAGGTACCTGTCGCGCAGACCCGTGTCGAAGAGCACCCTCTTCCCCCCTATGTCGACGAGCATCGCCGATCCCCTGGCCCCTATGAGGGGCGTGTCGACCATGGCACCCTCGTCGTAAACACATGTGACCGTGAAATCCATTCCAATCATCCTCAGCGTTTGTAGAGCGAATCGGGTATGTCCCCGCAGATGCGGTGGATGCTCTCCACCGGGACCTGTCCGTTGGAGAGCCATGCCGCGACCTTCTTCGGAACCGTGGTCACGGGCATCATGGACCCGGGCTTGGAGGGGTCGTCGATGTAGTCCGTCTCCATCATGAAGCGGTCCGTGCCCTTGGACAGTGCCTCCTTCAGGTTGGCCTTCGATGCGGGTATGGAGGGCATCACCCCGTGGGTCTCCTCCTCCGTGACCCACGGCGGCGACGAGTGCTTAACGACGAGTCCGCGGTCCAGACCGGCGCGGTCGGCCATCTCCGCGAGGGACCTGTCGGTGCCTGCATCCGACTCGCAGTTTATTATCACGGGCACGTCCAGCTCCCTGGCCAGCTCCATGCCGCGGAACAGGACCCTGTTGGACGCGTCCCAGATCTCGTCGGAGACGGGGAAGTGCGGCCTCCCTATCTCGCCCAGGGCGACGGCACGGCCCTCCGCGACATCGCGTGCGGCGGCCTCCATGCCCTCGACCATCATCTCCTCCGCACGATCCAGGCCGTACATCTCGGACAGTGGGAGGATGAGCACCGGATATGGTCCGACGGCTATGTTGATTTCCAGGTCCGTGGCCTCCCTGACCCTGTCGGCCATGGAGTACGTCACCCCGTACGACCTTGCGAAGTCTTCCCCGTGCGCTATCCTGACCTCCTCGTAAGGCAGCGTGACGAGCGTCAGACCCGTCCCTCCGGCGGCCTGGAACTCCCTCAGTGCATCCACGTTGCGGCCCGAAGGGCTCATGTGGATATGGTTGTCGTACACCGGCACCCTCTCGCTCATACGGTTTGGTACGAACGCGCACACCTATATTACCTACGTCGTCGATGCATCGGGGACCATGGATTCGAACCAGCGTTTCCTTCTGAAGGCGTTCAGGAAGTACTACAGGTCCAACTCGCCCATTCTCCCGGACAGGTTCACGCGCAGGGAGTTCGGGTTCATGTTCTTCGACAGGACCTATGTCCAGAGGCACATGGGGTTCGCGAGACCCGAGGAGCTGAACAGGTTCATGATCGGACAGGTCCCGTCCCACAGCTACTACTCCACGTCGTACTACAGGAGGCCGAACGCCCCCACGATGGACGAGAAGGGGTGGATGGGAGCCGAGCTCATATTCGACCTCGACGCAGACCACCTGGACGGTGCGAAAGAGATGACCTACGCGCAGATGCTGGTCCAGATCAGGGACGAGATGGTCAACCTCGTGGATTCCTTCCTCCTCGACGACCTGGGTTTCTCGGAGGACCAGGTCCACATAACATTCTCGGGTGGCAGGGGTTACCATGCACACGTCCGTACCCCCGACATCATGGACCTCGGGACCCATGAGAGGAGGGAGCTCGTGGACTACATCACATGCTCCGGCATGAACATAGACTGGGTTTTCCCCTACAACAGGGTCGCCACGTCCCAGGTCGTGACGGGCAGCGGCGTCCGCACGAACATCGCCAAGGACCGTCTCATCCCGTCCGCCGACTCCGGGGGATGGAGGCTGAAGATGCGCAACGGCCTCATGGACGTGGTCAACGTGTTCTGCGACTGCGACGTGAAGACGATAAAGCGGGAGTACCCGAGCATCAAGGGGAGCAACAACCAGACGGTGCTGAAGGCACAGGAGGAGCTCAGGAAGAACCGCGGGACCCTCTTCGTGAAGAACACCATGGCCGTCCTCTCCCAGTCCACGCAGAACATGCTCGTGAAGCTGATGAAGGAGGATGTCGCGTACAGGCTCTCCGGCGAGGTCGACGAACCGGTCACAGCCGACATCAAGAGGCTGATCCGCCTTCCGGGTTCGGTCCACGGCAAGAGCGGGCTGAGGGTCACGCCCATAACCCGCGAGGAGCTCACGGACTTCGACCCGCTGCAGATGGCGGTCCCCGACGAGTACTCCGACGACCCCGTGAAGATCACGATGAGGAGGGACTCGACCCTGGACATGAAGGGACAGCACTTCGAACTGTCCGGGGAGACCGAGGTCCCCGAGTACGCGGCGGTGTTCCTGGTGGGCAGGAAGATGGCCGACATAGGTCACGCGTCCGAGGCATCCGAGCAGGTCAAACTCTTCTGAAATCGGATGTCTGGCACATTGCGAAAACACCGTCCCGGACGCACACCGGACGTCTGGCCCCGGACGTCCTATATAATAATAACTTACCAAAGCCTTTATTAACAGGCGGTAGTTCACGGAAACAAGGTAATTAAAATGAAAGCATTCCGCGTAACCGGTTCTTACGACGACATCAGGCAGAAGCAGCAGGTATTCTCCATCGAGATGGCAGCCGAGGATGAGGCAGCAGTCAAGGAGAAGGCGCTTTCCACCATCGGAAGCAAGCACAAGCTCAAGAGATGGCAGATCCACATCAACGATGTCACCGAGCTCGCCGCAGACCAGGTCACGAACCACGTCGTGAAATACCAGATTGGTGAGTGAACTTGGAAGATGCCGAGCTCCGTCAGGCCATCGCCGTGATGGAATCCTACAAGGAGAGGGTCGAGGCACTCAGTCGCCAGGTCCAGGTCCTCCGCGTCTCCCTCGAGGAGGTAACGCTCACATCCGACGCACTCAAGGCGTTCAAGGATGCGAAGGAGGGTGATGAGATCATGATCCCCGTCGGTGCCTCGTCTTTCGTCACAGTCAAGGTGACCTCCAACAAGAACGTCGTTGTCGGTATCGGCAGCAACATCTCAGTCGAGAAGGACGTCACCGATGCGGTCGAGTACATGGAAGCGAACGGTGCCGAGATCTCCGAGGCCCTCAAGAAGTCCGCTGATGCCCTCAACGAGGCGCAGCAGACCCTCGCCAACATCTCCTCTGCGGTGCAGCAGGAGTACATGAACAGACAGCAGCAGCCAATGCAGTGAGAAGGTGGTAAAGATGTTCGAGTCCCTCAAGTCCAAGATCAAAGGCCTGTTCTCCAAATCGAAGAACCTCGACGAGGAGAAGGTGTACAAGGAGGAGGAACCCGAACAGCCCACCGCCCCGCAGCAGCCCGAGACCGTGGCGGAGCCGACCCCCGGGGTCGAGGCACCGATGCCAGTCCAGACCGTTGCGGACACACCCGTTCAGGAGCCCGTCAGGGAGGAGCCGAAGCTCTCCAGGAAGGAGCTCCTCAAACTGAAGAAGGAGGCGAAGAGGGAGGCCAAGGTCGCGAAGGCCGAGGCCACCTCCTCCGTCCCCGTCTCCGAATCCTCCGGTAAGAGGATCAAGGAGGATCCCCTGGACGAGATCCTCGACGAACTCGAGATCATCCTCCTCGAGGCGGACGTCGCGTACCCTGTCGTCGAGGAAATCAAGGCCGGTGTCAGGGAGAACCTCGTCGGCAAGAAGTACGACCGCTCCTACACCCTGGAGCAGGTAGTCGAGATGGCCCTCAAGGACGCGATCAGGAACGTTTTGAAGATCAACGAGTTCGACTTCGACCAGTGGATGGAGGGCAGG
>JAZODL010000191.1:0-1730 GCA_045596945.1 Candidatus Methanomethylophilaceae archaeon
TCACCGGTGGCTCCCTCACCGGGTACTGTGCCTTCCAGACATGGTCGAACTCCACCAAGGCCACCTTCACCGGAACCACGATGAACGGTGTCAACCAGTGGACGGAGCCCGGGGACAACAGCTTCGCGACCATCGTCGTGAACTCCAACATCACCGGAGCGGCCATCACGCTCTCCGGATGCACCGTGACCGCGAGCGAGACTGCCTCGGAGAACCCTGCGGACGAGTATGTGTTCATCACGAACAGCGGTTCATCCGCAACCATCGTCCTGAAGGATTCCACAAGGGTCGTACCCGTTCCCGGTACCCCAGTATCCTACCTCTCACAGGGAACGGTGGTCACGGACGACGGGACCACGGTGTTCACAGGATACGACAGCACTGCATCCGCCCTTGGGACCATCGCATCCTCCGAGGTCACCGGCGGCACCGCGTACTACGCCAACATCGTGACCGCACTCGGTTCCGGCAACAGCACCGTGACCCTCGACCGCGACCTCGTATCCGAGGCTCCACTGGAGATCCCTGAGGGAACCACATTCGTGGTCCCCGAGAGCAAAACCGTGTCCGCCGTCCTCACGACCGACAGCGGGGTCAACTCCATCGCACTCGATTCCGTCACGGCAGGTGCCGGCGGCTTCAGCGTGTACAAGGGATCCCTGGTGATCACCGGTTCGTTCGGAACCACCACGGCCACATCCGAACCGGTTACCCTCACAGGGGATGTGAGGATTTCCGGCACGGTCGATGCACCCGTCACCGTCGCCGAGGGGACGACGGTCACCATCCCCGCAGGACAGTCCCTGTCCGTCGCATCCAATGGCAGGATCACCATGTCCTCCGGATCCACGCTCGTGTCCGTGGGTACCATGACCGGTAAGGCAGGGTCAATAACCATGGCAGAGGGTGCATCCGCATCATCCGTCACCATCAACGCATCCGACTCCCCCACGGTCCAGGGTATGATCGAGTCTACATCCGGACTCAAGGTAACGAAGCCCGTTTCCGAACAGGTGGACATGACCGGCTTGACATTGGAACAGGTGCAGTCCGAGATCGACCAGAGATTGGCAGTGGAACTGACAGGTGACCTCACACTTTCGGAGGGCACCCTGACCATAGCCGCTCCCACAATGGTCGTACTCAGTGGTACGATAACCATAACCGACACACCGACGACATCCGGCGGATCCCTGGTGATCCAGGATGCCACGGTCACTTCTGGAAACGATGGTGCACTCATATCCATCCAGGGCGGTTCCCTTCTGCTGACAGGGGCCGATCTCCGCGTCCCCGTCATGGAAACCGAGGGTTCCGATGCATTCATCTCCGTCAAGGAGGCTAGGACCATGACTGTAGAGGGGGATTCCACTGCCGACCTGGGCGTGGGTTACGGAAACACACTGATACTGTCCAAACTCACCGTCCCTTCCGGAAAAACAGTCGATGCATGGGGAACAGTGATCTTCCAGAACAACGTCACCATCGAGCAGGGAGCCATCCTGAGGATCCACGAGGGTGGGACCGCGGATGTGGAAGGGACCCTGAACATACAGGGTGTCGCCACGGTGTCCGGTGAGATGGATGTCACAGGCAAGGTCAACGTGACCAATCCCGCAGGGGGTGCAATGTTCACGGTCATGGGTCCCGATGCTTCGGTCATTGTCGATGACGGAGGTTCGTTCAATGTCCTCAAGGGCAGGAACTGGGATGCAACGGTGAACGTGCTC
>JAZODL010000192.1:0-7565 GCA_045596945.1 Candidatus Methanomethylophilaceae archaeon
AGGACATCCCCTCCCTGAAGGTGAGGATGCTCTGCGGTGAGAACAGGGAGGGATGGTTGGACTTCGATGCCGAGGTCGAGGCCGCACCCGAGGGGTTCGAGCGCAGGGACCTGAAGGCGGAGGAGCCCATGCTGATGTACTTCACATCCGGAACCTCCGGCAACCCCAAGATGGTCCTCCACGACCACACCTACTCCCTCGGACATATCCTGACCGCCAAGCACTGGCACCAGGTCGACCCGGAGGGGATCCACTACACCGTGTCCGACACCGGATGGGGCAAGGCCGTCTGGGGCGCACTCTACGGTCAGTGGATCATGGAGGCCGCCGCGTTCGTCTACGAGTACGACAAGTTCGTCCCCTCGGACATCCTGGACCTCATCGAGAGGTACAGGATCACCACGTTCTGCTGTCCCCCCACCATGTTCAGGCTCTACCTGAACGCGGGACTCGAGGGCCACGACCTGTCCTCGCTCAAGAACTGCTGCATCGCCGGTGAGGCTCTCAACCCCGACACGTACAACACATGGTACCAGGCCACCGGTCTGAAGCTCATGGAGGGCTTCGGACAGACCGAGACCACCCTGGCCATCAGCACCCTCAGGGGCATGGAGCCCAAGCCCGGATCCATGGGCAGGCCGTCCCCGCAGTTCGAGGTCGACATCGTGGACGAGGACGGCGAATCCTGTCCCCCCGGTGTCAACGGGGAGATCGTCGTCAAGGCGGACGCACCCGGGATAATGATCGGGTACTACAGGGACCCCGAGAAGACAGCCGTCACCCTCAGGGGAGGATGGCACCACACCGGCGACGTCGCATGGAAGGACGAGGACGGCTACTACTGGTTCGTCGGAAGGAACGACGACATCATCAAGTCGTCCGGATACAGGATCAGCCCCTTCGAGATCGAGAGCGCCCTGATGCTCCACCCCGCGGTCCTCGAGTGCGCGGTCACCGGCGTCCCCGACCCCGTCAGGGGCCAGCTGGTCAAGGCGACCATCGTGCTCAGGCAGGGCTTCGAGCCCTCCGACGACCTCATGAAGGAGATCCAGGACTTCACCAAGAGGGAGACCGCCCCGTACAAGTACCCCCGTGTCGTGGACTTCGTCCCCGAGCTCCCCAAGACCACCAACGGCAAGGTCCGCAGGGTCGAGATCCGTGGGAAGGACGCCGAGGCCTCCAAGAAGACCGAATGATCCCATTCTTCGGTTTTCGTACAAACTATTTAAACCATCTTTACGAATTTCGTGGGGAAACCGTAATTTTTTCTACGAGATTCGTAATTATCACCTTTATCTGACATCGATATTAAATAATATGAAGACAACTGGACGGTCAACGAAAGTGTGTGTTAGCCATGAGGAACATCAATCTGAGATACGTCAGAGAGACCTATGACGAGAACGGCCTCCTCGAGAACCTGAGGATAGACTGCCCGGACAACTTCAACTTCGGATACGACATCGTAGACGACATCGCAGTGAACGACCCGGACAGGAGGGCGCTCGTATGGCAGCACGAGAACGGGGAGACCAGGACGTTCACCTTCGCGGACATCAAGAGGATGAGCGACAAGACGTGCAACTACCTCGCGTCCAAGGGGATCGGGAAGGGGGACTTCGTCATGCTGGTCCTCAAGCACGCCTACCAGTTCTGGTACGTCTCCGTCGCACTCCACAAGATGGGGGCCATCGCCGTCCCCGCAACGTACATGCTCAAGCCCCACGACATCGAGTACCGCATCGATGCGGCGGGTATCAAGGCCGCGATAGTCACGTCCGAGACCGACATCGCCGAGTCCTTCGAGGCCTCCAGGAACGTGGGCAAGCTCGCCTGCAGGTTCATCGTCGGCGGCTCCAGGGACGGATGGTGCGACTTCGACAGGGAGGTCGAGGCCTTCTCCGACGAATGGGAGAGGGTCCCCACCAGGAAGACGGACAGGTTCCTTATGTACTTCACATCCGGTACATCCGGCAACCCCAAGATGGCGGTCCACGACCACTCCTACCCCCTCGGACACATCCTCCTCGCCAAGCACTGGCACCAGGTCGATCCCGAGGGTCTGCACTGGTCCGTCGCGGAGACCGGATGGGCGAAGAACGCATGGGGGAAGATCTACGGGCAGTGGATCATGGAGGCCGCCGTCTTCGTCTACGAGTTCGACAGGTTCGACCCCAGCGACATCCTCGACATGATCGAGAGGCACAGGGTCACTACATTCTGCTGTCCCCCCACGATGTTCAGGCTCTACCTGAACGCGGGACTCGAGGGCCACGACCTGTCCTCGCTCAAGAACTGCTGCATCGCCGGCGAGGCGCTCAACCCCGACACGTACAACACATGGTACCAGGCCACCGGTCTGAAGCTCATGGAGGCCTTCGGGCAGAGCGAGTCCTCGGTCATCGTCGGCACCCTCAGGGGCATGACACCCAAGCCCGGATCCATGGGCAAGCCGTCCCCGCAGTACCGTGTCGAGTTGGTCGACAGGCAGGGCAGGCCCGTCCCCACGGGCGAGGAGGGCGAGATCGTCGTCGGCATCGAGCCCCGTGTTCCGGGCATATTCAAGGAGTACTACAGGGACGCTGCCAAGACCGCCGAGACCCTCAGGGACGGATGGCACCACACCGGCGACGTCGCATGGAGGGACGAGGACGGTTACTTCTGGTACATGGGTAGGAACGACGACATCATCAAGTCCTCCGGATACAGGATCAGCCCCTTCGAGATCGAGAGCGTCCTCATGGAGCATCCCGCGGTCCTTGAGTGCGCGGTCACCGGCGTCCCCGACCCCGTCAGGGGCCAGCTGGTCAAGGCGACCATCGTCCTCAGGCCCGGTTACGAGGCGTCCGATGCCCTCAGGAAGGAGATCCAGGACTACACCAAGAGGAACACCGCCCCCTACAAGTACCCCAGGGTGATCGACTTCGTCGGGGAACTGCCGAAATCGGTCAGCGGGAAGGTCCGCAGGGTCGTCATCCGCAAGAGCGACGAGCTCGACATATCGTCCGAGTGAGCGGTCGGCACGATCTTTTCCAAAACGTGGGCGGGGTGCCCGTGGCATCCCGTCCCGCATCATCTTTTTCCGCGGACGAGTGGTCCGAACACCCTTCCGATTACGAATCGTATGCATTCTCGCCATCAGATCCTCTTCCGTCTGATGTCATCGGGTCCGTGATCCGAAAACCTCGGAATGAAAAATCCGAAAACCTCGGAATAGATATAAACAAGGGATTCGATGGCCATACATGGGTCTCACACCAGAGGGGTACAGACACAGATTGATCGAAGACGAGTTGATGAAACAGCTCAGGGCATTCGGAGGTGTCAGTATAGACGGTCCCAGATGGTGTGGTAAGACCTGGCTGGGTCTGAATTCATCCAACAGCTATTACCTGGTGGGAGACGTCGATGAATACGGTCAGGACCACCGCGATCTCGTGGAGATGAACGTCCGTTTGGCTATGGAGGGGGATTCACCCCACCTCATCGATGAATGGCAGGAGGTTCCGAGGCTGTGGGACGCCGTGAGGTCCGACATCGACCGTAATCCGGCCAAGGGAAGGTACATCCTGACGGGGTCATCCACTCCCCGTAAGGAGAAACCGGTACACAGTGGAACCGGTCGCATAAAGCATCTGAGGATGAGGACGATGTCCCTGTATGAATCCGGGGATTCGGACGGATCGGTATCCCTCAGGGACATAATGCAGGGGAACCCGCCGGATATCGTGAAGGGCGGTACCGATCTCGGACATCTGGTGGATCTGACGATGTCCGGAGGATGGCCCGGAAACCTGGGTATCCCCTATGAAGACAGGGTGAACTCCGTCAGAGGGTATCTGGAATCGCTAATGTCGGTCGCAGCCAACATGGATGATGTCCATAGAAGGGAATCAAACCTCTGGATGGTCATGAGGTCACTCGCCCGCAACGAATGCACGCTCGCCCCCAATGTCAAGATCCACAACGATACGGGGATACCGATGGGGGATGGTCACCAGATCATGCTGAGTGATCGCGTGGAGGCCGACGACACTCCCGTGTCCTACGACACGGTCGTGGACTACCTGGACGTGTTCGACAGACTGTACCTGATAGAGAACCAACCTGCATTCGACCCCAATCTGAGGTCGAGCACGAGAGTGGGTAAGACGGTCAAGAGGCATCTGACCGATCCATCCCTCGCCATCGCGGCACTGGGGGTCGGAAGGGAAAGGTTGATCCGCGATCTCAACACGTACGGGTTCTTCTTCGAGTCCATGTGCGAGAGGGATCTGGACATCTACTCGAGGAGCATCGGTGCCAAGCTGTACCATTACAGGGACGATTCCGGGATGGAGGTGGATTCAGTGGTGGAGATGCCGGATGGAAGATGGGGGGCCTTCGAGATCAAACTCGGTGCCAACAGGATCGACGAGGCGGCTGAGAACCTCCTGGATTTCAGAAGGAAGATGGAGAAACACGGTGCTGTATCCCCTCCCTGTTCGCTCTGCGTCATATGCGGTCTGACCGGTCACGCTTATATGAGGAGCGACGGGGTGTACGTGGTGCCCATAACCTCCCTGGGCCCCTGATGCCATGTATGGTTCCCGGACCGCTCATACAGCTTCCGTCATAGGAACATCGTCATGTATATCGGGATGTACACGAGATCCCTATCCACCTTCAGGTTCTTGGTGTGGATGACGTAGGCCTCCGATATGCGGTCGCGGTACCGGTCCATGAAGATGTCCAGGGACCTGTGTCTGGAGGAGACTCCGGACTTGACCTCCACAGGTACGATGCTCTTCCCGGATGGGAGTACGAAATCCACCTCGTGGAGATGTTTGTCATCCATCTTGTCGTAGAACTCGGAGAAACGAAGTGTGGGGTGTTTCACCACCAGTTCCTGGGCAACCATGTTCTCGAACATCATCCCCTGGTTGATGTTCAACCTCCCCTTGATGAACGAGGTGTGCACATCCTCGCGTGTGGTTATGCCCTCTTCGAATGCGAGGGTCATCAGGAGTCCCGTGTCGATGAAATAGCATTTGAAACGGTCTCCGGTGTTGAGATTCAGGGTTATGTTGGGGTCCGTCGTCAGATAGCACGGGTTGATGATACGGGCTTCATCCAGCCATGTGATGCCATCTTCGAAATCACGACTTCTGGTGCCCCCGTCGACCGATCCCGGACGGAAGACCTTGCTGTGTCCGGAGAGCATCGAAGGGATCCTGTTGAACAACTGCAATGATTTGGTCGCGTACCCGTCGGGGATTTTGAGGATGTCCTGTCTGTAGAGGTCCAGGATGAGTCTCTTGGATTTTTCGCTCCTTGAGAAATCGCGGGATTCGAGGAATGCGGAGACCGACTGGGGCATGCCTCCGATCAGCATGTACGTCTTGTACTTCTCCATGATCGATCTATGCAGGGGTTCCGCCAGAGGTTCACGGTTGTCGAAGTGATTGCGGATGAAGGATGCCGATTCGGAATCCCCGTTCGCCCACAGCCATTCCTCGAAGTCCATCGGGAACATGCGGATGCGCTCCTCCTCCGACGGTATCTGGATGTTCTCGACGTTCTTCTTTATGGATATCAGCGAACCAGTTTCGATGAAATCGAATCTTCCGTCCTCCACGAGGTATTTGATGAGTTGTCTTGCGCGTGGGTAGTACTGGACCTCATCGAACACGAAGAGTGTGTCACGTTCCTTGAGGTTGGAGTTGTAGAGTATCGCCAACGAGGACAGCAGGAGGGGGATGTCGGAGTAGTAGTGTTCGAATGTCTCTATGGTCCCGGGTCTGGGGCGGAGGAAGTCGATGATCACAGATGATCTGTACTCGTTGTTTGCGAACTCCTTCACCACTGTGGTTTTCCCGACCCTTCTGGCTCCCTCTATCAGAAGCGCCGTTTTCCCCCTGCTTTCGTCCTTCCATTTGAGGAGTTCATCGTAGATCTTCCTCTTGAACACATCCATGCTTCAAGAAGGTAGTATATATACAAATACATTTCCCGCAATTCTCTAACACTGAAATTTGCACGTTCCCGCAATTCTAAAACACCATTTTCTGCACGTTCCCGCGAACTTAGATATTAATATCTTACAACATAAGCACGTGGATCACGAATCCGAAGCGGTGTCGAGAACGGTGTCGTAACGGGTTTGGGTGGTGCGGGGACGGCCCCCGCACCGTGGAATGTCTCAGGCGTCGGGCCAGAGCTGGTGGGCGGTGTCCCTGAGCTCGTACTTCAGGATCTTACCAGCCGCGTTCATGGGGAAGTCGTCCACGAACGCCACGTACTTGGGGGTCTTGTACCATGCGATCTTGCCCTTGCAGTAGTCGATGACGTCCTGCTCGGTCAGGTCCGCTCCGGGCTCCTTCACGATGAAGGCACCGGGCTGCTCCCCGTACTTCTCGCTGGGGACGCCCACCACCTGGACGTCCTTGACGCCGGGGCAGTGGTAGAGGAAGTCCTCGACCTCCTTGGGGTAGATGTTCTCCCCTCCGCGGATTATCATGTCCTTGATCCTGCCGGTGACGTAGAAGTACCCCTCGGAGTCCCTGTAGCCGAGGTCCCCGGAGTGCAGGTAGCCGTTGGAGTCGATGACCTTGGCGGTCTCCTCGGGCATCTTGTAGTAGCCCTTCATGACGTTGTACCCCTTGCAGCAGAACTCGCCGATGACACCGTCAGGGCAGGGTTCGTTCGTCTCGGGGTCCAGGATGACGGTGTCGACACCCTGCAGTCTCTTCCCGACGGACGAGCACTTCTTCTCGAGGGAGGGCTCGTCGTAGGTGGTCTGCGTCATGCCGGGGGACGCCTCTGTGAGCCCGTAGACGATGGTGATCTCCTTCATGTTCATCCTGTCGACGACCTGCTCCATGGACTTGATCGGACACGGGGACCCGGCCATGATGCCGGTCCTGAGGGACGAGAAGTCGAACTTGTCGAACAGCTTGTGTCCGAGGATGCTGATGAACATCGTCGGCACACCGTACACGGATGTGCATCTCTCGGTCTCGATGGTGGTCATGACCTTCACGGGGTCGAAGACCTCCACGAAGCACATGGTGACACCGTGGTTGATGCACGCCATGACACCGAGGACGCATCCGAAGCAGTGGAACAGCGGGACGTTGATGCACAGGCGGTCGGTGGGACCGTAGTTCATGTTGGCCCCGAGCCAGTAGCCGTCGTTGGCGATGTTGAAGTGGGTGAGCATGACACCCTTGGGGAACCCGGTGGTCCCGGAGGTGTACTGCATCATGGTGACGTCGTGGACGTCGACGGAGTCCTTCCTGGCCTGGTACTCCTCGTCGGAGATCTGGCAGGCGAGGGATTTGACTTCGTTCATGGAGTACATGCCGCGGCGCTTCTCGGGACCGAGGAACACCACCCTCTTCAGGTGGGGGTACGTCTCGCTGTGGAAGTTGTCCCTGGGTTGGACCCTGAGCTCGGGCACGAGGTCGTACACGGTCTGGACGTAGTCCACGTCCCTGACGCCGTCGATGAGGAACAGGTTCTCCATGTCGGACTGCTTGAGGACGTAGTCCAGCTCCGCGGACTTGTAGTTGGTGTTGATCGTC
>JAZODL010000193.1:0-2838 GCA_045596945.1 Candidatus Methanomethylophilaceae archaeon
TGGCGCTCCCGAGGGTACCGACGGACCAGATGTAGGCCTCCTCGACGCTCTCGGGGTCCGCCACGAACATCATGAGCGATGTCGCGGCACGGAAGACGTACATGATCGCGATACCGGCCAGGATCATCGTGGTGGGGGTGATGTGCTTGTGCTGGGATATCAGCACGATCGCCATCGTGGGTATCATCGACAGGATCAGCGCGTTGGTGGTGGTCGCGAGGGTGTAGTTGTCCAGGGACAGCAGGGAGATGCCCATGGTGAAGAACATCACCGCTCCCAGGGACGCACCCGAGGCCACTCCCGTGGTGTACGGGTCCGCCAGCGGGTTGCGCATCAGCGCCTGCATCACGGCACCGCCGACCGCCAGTCCCGCTCCGACGAACAGTCCCATGATCGCACGGGGCACGTTGTACTCCCAGACCACCAGGTCGTGGATCTCGTTGTCCACGGATGTCCCCGACAGGTGGGCCTTCAGGATCTCCCATGTGGCCCCGAAGGTCAGGTCCCCGATCTTGGACAGGAATATCGAGAAGAACGCCGTGAGGACCGCCAGCACCAGGAACACCACGGTGAGTGACACCTTCCTGTTGTTCGAGCGGTAGTAGACGTTCTCGTCGAACATCTCGGGGGACATCAGAACACCTCCCCGTAGCCCCTCTTCTTCCTGACTATCATGTACAGGAAGATGGGCGCACCTATCATCGAGATGATCAGTCCCACGCGCAGTTCGCCGGGGTAGACCAGGACACGGGACAGCAGGTCGGCGGACAGGACGAACAGCGAACCCAGCATCATGGATGCCGGCATCACGAACTTGTTGTCGCCTCCCAGTAGCATCCGCACCAGGTGCGGTGCCACCAGTCCGACGAAGCCTATGACCCCCACGAAACTGACGAGGGACGCGACGAGGAACGCCACGATGAGCATGCAGAGCGTCCTGAACTGGTCGACGTTGAGACCCAGGCTCTTCGCACTGCTGTCCCCGAGGGACAGGAGGTTGAGGTTCTTGCTGGAGTACATCAGGAACGCCGAACCGACGATTGTGAGGATCATGGGTATGTAGCACCTCTCCCAGGTCATCCCGTTCAGGGTACCGATCTGCCAGAGGTAGGCCTCCTTGAGGGTGTCCGCATCCGCGGTCATCATTATCGTGGTCTCCAGTCCGCTGAAGATGTACGACATCGCCACACCGATCAGGATCGTCGTCGCCGGACTGAGGCGGACTATGCTGGACAGGAGGACGATGATCATCGCGGGGATGAGGCCGCCAACGAAGGCGTTGGTAACGACCCCCATGGATCCCATGACGCTGGAGAGGGAGAACCCCGTGACTATGGCCGCCACGGCACCGAAGCAGGCACCGTCGGAGATACCAACGGTGTACGGATCTGCCAGGGGGTTGTTCATGAGGCTCTGCATCGCCACACCGCACACGGCGAGTCCGCATCCGACTAGGATGCCCATGACGATACGCGGCACGTACGTGTTCCACAGGACGTAGTCATCGAACCAGGCATCGGACCTGAACGGGTACTCCGTGCCCAGGATGTGGTTGATTATATACTCGTAGCACTCCAGGAACCCTATGCCGCGACCGTTGATGGTCAGGGAGAACCCGGCCACGAGGATGACTCCGAGGGTGCAGAAGGCGATGAAGACCAACCTGCGTTGGACGTGATGGGCGTACTGGACCTCTATGTCTTCTCCTCCGGACATGGGATCACCCGTTCATCCCGGAGGTGGTGACGCCGCTGACAGTGGATCCCTCGGGTGTGGCCGCATCCTCCTCGGAGAACCCGTGGTCCCTGATTATCATGTGCGGACGTCCGTCGGAGAGCACCACGTCCGTGTCCACGCCGTAGACGGCCTTCACACTCTCGGGTGTGATGACATCCACGGGTTTCCCGACCGCGTATATCGTGCCCTCGGACATCATGATGATGTTGTCGGAGTACTTCGCAGCGATGTTCAGGTCGTGGCTGATCATGATGACGACGATCCCGCGCTTGACGGACAGTTGCTTCAGCAGCCTGATGACGTCCATCTGGTGCCTGATGTCCAGGTTGGCGGTGGGTTCGTCCAGGAGGAGGATCTCCGGTTCCTGTGCGAGTCCGCGTGCCAGCATGACCCTCTGGTGCTGTCCGGCGGACAGCTCGTTGAAGGGTCTCATGGCGAGCGGGGTTATGTCCATCATCTCCAGGACCTCCTTCACCACCTGCATGTCGTCGTGGAGCGACTTCCACTTGCGGTGGGGGTTCCTGCCCATGAGGATGGTGTCGACCACGGTCAGGGGGAACGTGTCGTTGGCGGAGTACGGGACGTACCCCATCTTCTTCGCCAGTTCCTTGACCTTGTACTCCTCCACGTTGACGTCGTCCACCATCACCGTTCCCTTCCTGGGGGTGAGGATGCGGTTCATGCAGTGGATGAGTGTGGATTTGCCGACCCCGTTGGGGCCGATGATCGAGATGAGCTGCGGGTTGCGTATGTCGATGGTGACGTCCTTCAGGATGAGTTCCCCTGAGCCGTATGCGAAGTCCACACCATCGACCGTTACGGATTGCATGTTATCGGTAAGTGGGTGGGGGTGACCCCCACGGTTTCAGGCGACGGACCACCAGCTGTTGTGCTCGGTCACATCCCAGTCGGAATCCTCGATGAACAGGTCGAAGTACTTCTGGTGGATCTTGTCCGCCCAGCCCTCGTCGAAGCACTCGGGGTTGAGGAGCTCCGCCATGTAGGCGACCCTCACGGGGGTGGGGCAGAGACCGTTGATCAGGTAGTACTTGCCGTCCTTGTACGCGGAGGTGTTCTCGAAGTACTTGCGGTACTTGTCGA
>JAZODL010000194.1:0-2564 GCA_045596945.1 Candidatus Methanomethylophilaceae archaeon
GACGGAGGACGGCTCCACGTGCGGGAGGTACAGGCCGGGCTGCTGCGAGAACTGCAACTCGTACAGCGGCGGGACCTGCATCCGCACGGGATCCGAGGTCTTCGGACTGGACGTCTGCTCCGACTACGACCCCTCAGGTCCTGTCTGAGTTCCTCTCCCTGCGGTTGGAGAGGATGTTCTTGATGCTGGCCTTCGCCTTGGCCTCGCCCATGATGACCTTCTTGGCGGATTCCGGGATGCCCTGGTAGACGATGTTGTCGCACAGCTCGACGTTCGTGACCATGTCCCGTCTCACACGGGAGTAGGAACCCTGCAGGGAGCCTATGGTCTCGTTGAGGACGGACGTCATGCGGTAGATGTCCCTGGACACCAGGTCCCTCGCGTTCACGAACCCATGTTCCGGCAGGAAGGGGTTGTACGTCCCGTCCATGAAGTCGTCGTCCAGGTCGTCTATGGCGTCCATCAGGTAGACCGCGGTGCTGAGCTCCACGAAGACGTTGTCCAGGTCCGCGGACGCGTGGTCGCCGGCAATGTCCGCCAGCGCACCGACGAGCCCCTGTCCGAACGTGCGGCCCATGAGGCGGGCGTCCCTGCACCCGGCGAGCTCCAGGTCCCTGAGCCTGGCGAAACCCTCGCCGACCATCCTGTCGTAGTCCGGGTACATCGCGACGGCCCTGTCGATGGCGCCGCGGAGGACGGACGAGATCACCCTCGTCTTGGCGGAGGGCTTGTCCGTCTCGTCGTCGTGGAGTTCCCACTTGGTGAGGATCAGGGTGTACGCGGCCATCTTCCTCATGAGGTCGGAGTCCGCCTTGGAGTGCTCCAGGACGCACAGGGTCTTCGTGGTCCCCTCGAAGTCCCGGACGTCGCCGACGATGCCGTTCAGGAGGATGGTGTTGAACGTCATGTCGAAGTTGACCGTGGTGGCCCCCGTGAGGCCGAAACCGTCCCTGAGCTGGTGGCACCCCTCGCAGTAGTACTTCCTGTAGAGCTTCAGGTCGGCGGGCGACAGGCGGCCGTAGGCGGGGACGGTGTATCCGAACATCGGGTCACCCGATGGGCGGAGGGGTAATAAAGGCACGTCCCCGGGGGACCGTACTGGACACGGGCGGAGGCCAACTAAATCGTTATATATGCGCAATCGGTTGGCCGACCATCGAACCCCGTTCGAGTTACATGTTCAGGTGAATAATCCATGTCGTACGATGCAGATTCCGTAGACAAACTGACCGCACTTTACGAGAGCCAGTCCCCCGCAGCGTTCATGACCATCGCGATGCACGGACTCCCCCCTTCCGAGCACGCCGAGCGCTACGACAAGGGCGACCACGAGGGCCTCTCCAAGTGCAACTACTGCTGCTGTGACGACAAGGGATGTTGCAACTCCGCAGGATGGTACGTCTGCCTCGGAGGATGCGTCGTCGTCTGCTGTGCCTGCTGCTGCTACGTCACCAACGGATTCGGTGGCGTCTGGACGTACTGGCCCTTCTGATGAGGACATACCCGTCGCAGTGCATCGTCTGCGACGGGATCTCCCATGAAACCCTACATCTCGGTGGTAGTCAAACCCACCCTTTTCTGCAACACGGACTGTAAGCACTGCTACCACGCCCCCGAGGAGCGCGTCCCCGGCCGGATGACCCATGAGACCCTGGAGAGGCTCATACGCATGGTGTCCGAGGAGTACGAGTCCGCGTGGTTCATATGGCACGGCGGGGAACCCCTCACCATGCCGATGTCGTTCTTCAAGGACGCCATAGAGCTCCAGGAGGAGCACTTCGGCAAGGGCTCGTTCAGATACGGGAACACCGTCCAGACCAACGGCCTCCAGCTGAACAGGAGGTTCATGGCGTACTGCAGGTCCAAGGCGATAAACGTGGGCGTCTCGTACGAGGGGCCCTTCAACAACGTCCTCAGGGAGGGCGATGTGTCCAAGGCCCTGTCCGCCCTGTCGTCCAAGGAGAACAAGTACTCCGTGAGCGCCACGATATGCCGCGAGACCGCACTCCATCAGAGGGAGATCTACGAGCACTTCCGCGGCGACGGCACCAACGTGTCCTTCTCACCGGTCATCCCCGCGGGATGTGCCAGGTGCAACGGAACCGTCCCGGATCCCGACGAGTACATACGCGGGAGCATCGAGGTGTTCGACGAGTGGCTCCACGACTCGGAGCACGACGTGCCCCTCATCCCCCACTACCTCTACATCCTCAACTACCTGGGCGACCCCATGCCCGCCGACTGCGCCCACACGTCCTGTCTGACTAAGTGGCTCTGCGTGAACCCCAACGGGGACATCTACCCGTGCGCCAAGGCGTGTCCGGAGGAGTTCCTCATGGGTAACATCAACACCGTCGGTAGCATAGACGAGGCGTTCCGCTCCGAGGGCTTCAGGAGGATCCTGCTCGGTTCGGTGAAGAGGCGCGAGAAGTGCGCATCATGTCCCATATTCAACTACTGCAACGGCGGATGCAGCATGGACGCCTACCACGAGTGCGGATTGGAGGAGAACGGAGGCGACTCCTGCAGGATATTCCGCGAGGTCTACACCCATGTGTCCTCCG
>JAZODL010000195.1:0-7150 GCA_045596945.1 Candidatus Methanomethylophilaceae archaeon
TGTCGCAGGCGGTCCAGTGGATCCAGTTGAACCCGCAGACGGGGACCGCATCGTAATCATCCATCACGAGCGCGAAGGTCACCGTGCCCCCGGGGGCGTCCTCGATCTCCAACGGCGGGGACAGGCCCGGCATGGTGTTGACGAACACCGTGCCCCCGGAACCGAAGCGCTCGGCGAACTCCCCGTCGACGATCCCGGGACAGGAGATGCGCATGTCAGGCTCCCTCGTAGGTTATGAGGGACTCCACATCGTATCCCTGGAGCCTCTCCCTGCCCTTCAGTCCGGCGAGTTCGATGACGAACAGTATCTTGACGACCTCTCCGCCGAGCCTCTCGATCATCTTGATCATGGCCTCCACGGTCCCCCCTGTCGCGATGAGGTCGTCCACGATAACGACCTTCTGTCCGGGCTTGATGGAGTCGGTGTGCATCTCGAGGGTCGCGGTGCCGTACTCGAGGTCGTACTCCTCGGAGATGGTCTCGCGGGGGAGTTTGCCCTTCTTACGTGCGAGGACGAAACCCTTCCCCATCTCGTATGCGACGGGTGTCCCGAAGATGAACCCCCTGGACTCGGAACCGACGACGAGGTCGAAGTCCACTCCCTGGAGTTTCCCGACCATCCCGTCCACCGAGAGCCTGAGCCCCTCGGGGCTTCCGATTACCGTGGTGATGTCCCTGAATACGATCCCCGGTTTGGGGAAGTCCTCGATCGCGGTGACGTAATCCTCTATGTTTGCCATGGGGGATGTATCGGGATGTGAAGATAAAACGTGAGCTCCGTGTTAGGGGGAAGGGGACGGTCGTCCCGTTTGTCGCGGTCATCCGTCGAGTCTTGCGAACGGCGGCGTCACAACGTGCACGTGGGAGAAGTGTCGATCGACCGGTCTTTCCCCGTGACGGTTGAAACAGTTTCGCCGTTCTCGCCGCAGATCCTGGTCACTTGCCTTTTACCGATCCTTTCGAACCTCCCTTGTGGTTATGTTACGGGTTCGTACTATTTATAACAATGTGTTAACGGTATTCAAAGGAATACTGTGATTTTGATTCGATTCACGCATCGATTCTACGAATATCGTATTCAATGGCTATGGGGTTCGAGGAGTCGGGTGGAACCAGAAGGGGAAGTGGGGCCGGGCGGTACCCGGCTGTGTTTGGTTCAGAGCAGCTGCTCCGCACAGTACGGGCAGAACCTGGGGGTCTTGGGGAGACCGCTGATGTCTTGTCCGCAGTACGGGCAGTTCCTGAAGCGGGGTGCCCCGTCCGCCGGCTGTGCGGGTTGCTGGGCGGGTGCCGCCTGGGTAGCGGCGGGCTGCACGCCCAGCGGCTGGATCTGGGGCGACGGCTTGCCGCAGTTGTTGCAGAACCTGTACGGGTTGTCGTTGGCCCCGCCGCAGTACGGGCAGAGCACCTGGGGCCTCTGCTGGGCCTGGACGCCCTGGACGGGCTGCTGCTGGAGCTGCTGGTACATCTGGGGGAACAGGAGCATGCCCGTGCCCATCGCGGCTCCCCCCTCGGAGTTGCCGATGGCATCGGCCATCCTGTCCATGACCTCGTACCTCTTGAACGCCTCGCCGTTCGCGCTGCTGAACTGGAGGTACTCGAAGATCTTCTTCTGATCCTCGTCGGTGGTTCTGACCTCGGCGATCTTGAGCGAGAGGAGCTCCACGCCCCTCTGCGCGAAGTACTGCTCGATCAGCACCTTCGTGGTGGTGGATGCGACCTCGAGATTGTTCATGACCTCCATGTAGTACTGCCTGCTGAGCTGCTGGGTGACCTGCTCGTTGATGAACGCCCTCATGAAGGTGTTCAGGTCCCCTGTCGTGTAGGATCCGAGTCCCCCGAGCACCTGTGTGAAGAACACGGGCACGTCGGAAACACGGAACTGGTAGTCCCCGTTCGCCATCAGGGTGATCGGGACCTCGTAGCCCTGTGCGGCCTTGATCATCCCGCGGATGCCCCATCTCCCGTTGAACATCTTCAGGGAGATGTACACGATCTGCACCTTGAACGGTGTCTCCTTGTATCCGAGGGCCATCTGGTAGAGCTTGGTCAGCCACGGGATGTTGCTGCTGGTGACGAGGTGCCTCCCGGGTTCGAGAACCCCTGTGAGCTGCCCGTCCCTGACGAACACGGCCACCGCGTGCTCGGGGACGGTCACCGATGTGAGCGTCCTCAGGTCGTCGTGTTCGTACGAGTAGATCATGTCGTCCGGTCCCTGGGAGTCCCAGGTAACCACGTTCGTCTTGCCCATCATTCACCACCGTCCCTGTCGAATCCCCTCATGACCGTCTCCCTGCGGCCGTAGTCCTCTATCATGGAGTCCACGGTCCTCTCGAAGGCCCTCAGGCCCTGTGATGCGTCCCCGCCCGAGTCCATCGTCGCAAGGATGTCCGATGCACCCTGTCTGAGGGACGCGATCCCGTCCATTAGCGCCGCATCCCATCCGATCAGCGCATCCAGGTCGTCCTCGAGGATCTTCACCGCGGCATGGAATCCGGAGTAGCCGTTGACCGCCTTCCTGATGTCCGTGTCGTACCTGTCGACCTTGGTCCTGATCCTCTCCACGTCGAGCATGAGGGCCGGCTGCGAGACCAGGCCCCTCTGGATCGTGGCCAGGTCCTGCTTGGTCCCCTGCACCGCACGGGACAGCTCGCCGCGGATCGCCCTGTCCTCCTCCCTGCGGAGGTTCTTCTCCCTGTACCCCCGATAGACGGGCACATACATCTTGATCCTCTCGACGAGGGACATGTCGTCCCTCATCTCGGTCCTTATCGTGTTGTCGAGTGCCATTGCTCACACGTCCCTGTTCTTGACTGCCATTATGATGCCGACGACCGCGATGACCACGATGATGACGACCGCGGTGTACATGACCTCGTCCGTGAGGCTGTACACGAGCCCCGCGGCACCCACTCCGGCCAGGAGGGATCCCCCCACGACCGACAGGTCCGACTCGGACGGTCCGAAGCCGTCCTCGTCCCTTCCCTTGAAGAGCGCCGTGAACGCCAGGTAGACTCCGAAAACTATGAAGACCATCCAGAGCGCATCCAGCCCGTCCCCGGTCTCCATGTACAGCAGGATGCCGAGTGCCACGGACAGCAGGAGGACGCCGACCGAAACGGCGCTCCAGGTCCTCTGGGACAGTCCCTTCCCTTTTCCTTCCATATGGTTCCCTCCTCAGATCTTGATTATCCTCTGCATCTCCGGTGACCCCAGGGATGCGGGTTCCAGTCCGTCCAGCTCCCCCGGGAGCGAGACGGAGCCACCCGTCACGGTGCACGGTATGTAGACGAGCCCCTTGACGTACGGTTTGCTGAGCTTCAGTTTGGAGTGCGACGACGCGCACTGCTTCAGGTACTCCTCCACCAGCCTGACGGCCTCCATCCGTGTGGACAGAGGCACCACGACCTGCCTGGCACCCGGTCTGTTCTCGGACGCGGATGCGGTGAGCCTGCCGACCCCCTTCCCGCCGCTGATGCTGTCCTCGTTGCCCTTTATCCTGTCCAGTATGGAGCTCTGCGGAGCCATCGCGAAGATGTCCGTGAGCCCCCTGCGGGGGTTGGACAGCGCCTCGGCGCTCAGTGTGAACGTGGCCGGTATGAGGATGTCCTCGGTCACCTCGACCACCTTCTTGGAGAACAGTCCGCCCGTGGTGAAGCTGTACTTCAGGTCCACGTCCCAGAACGGGTACAGGGTGTCCCCCGCGCCGGAGCACACCGGGAGGGTCCCGTCGCTCTTGGCGGTGGATATGGCCTCTATGTACCCGAACAGCTCCCTGTCCCTCTCCGCCTTCCTCAGGAGCTGGTTCCAGGACGGGTTGTCGGGGTACTCCACGCTGGTGACGCTGTTCAGGAGCTCCAGGGTCCTGAGCGGGTCGGACGAGGTGCCGGAGGCGACCATGTCCGTGATGTTCTTCAGGGTCCTGCTCTGTGCGATCTCCACGTCCACGGCTCTGATCATCATCGCGAGGCGCGGGTTGGCCAGGATGTCCGCCTTGGACCTCTCCAGCATGGATATCGCCTCCCCGACCCTCGTGGAGCATCCGAGTGTGTCGCCGTTCAGGACCATGTCCGATGCCGTGCAGACCTCGGACAGTGCATCGAGGCGGCCGGCGAGGGCGGAGTAGCCGTCGTGGCCCCGGACCGCGTCCGCGGACTCCCTGAAGTTCTTGGACATCAGTGCGAAGCGCCCGGGCGTGGTGTCGGTCGTCAGCTTGGAGTTGTTGACGATGAGGGCGTACGCCGTGGCCACGTCCTCCGCCTCCCTGACAGCCCTCCTGTCGCCGTCGTCCACGGCCAGCGGCTCGATGCTCTTGAGCTTGGCGTTGAACTCGAACGCCTGTGCGGACGTGTGCTTCGACCTCAGGACCTCCCCCTTGGAGAAGGGGAGGACGATGAGCGGCGAGGACACCGTCGTGTTGAGCGCGAAGCGGTACTCGTTGATCTCCAGGTCGAGCATCGGCTTCACGTTGTTGATGTATATGCTGTGCCTGGCGACGGGGTCCACGTTCTCCTGCTGTGCGAGTGAGAACCCTCCGGGGATCGCCCTGCTTATCCAGGACTGGATCTGCCCCATCATCTGGTCCATGTACGCCTTGGCGTCCACCCTCTGCTGGGTGGTCCCGCAACTCCTGCAGGTAACGTACGGGGAATCGGACTCCACGTCCTCGCGGTCCAGGGGTGCGCCGCAGTACTTGCACCTCAGTTCGACCAGCCCGTCCATGTTACCTACTCATCCTCAACATGGAGATCTGGGACTGGAGCGCGGCGATCTCCGCCTGTAGCCTGGCCTCGGTCCTCCTGATCTCGGCTATGGAGTCGTCGTAGTACTTCCTGGATATCTCGTCCGACCTGTTGGAGACGGCACTGTAGCACGCACGGCAGATGTAGATGTGGCCCGTCCCCTCGGGTTTGGACTTCCCGACCCCTCCCGTGCCGTCGTCCAGGCACGGTGAGACCTCGGAGGGTGCGCTGAAGAAGTGTATCCCCTCCCCGGTGGCGATCCTGCCGCACATCCAGCACTTGCAGGTGCGGGCGTACGACCTGATCCTCTCGAGGTTGGCATCCCCACTCTGGCCGTTCTGCTGCCTGTACCCCGCGGCTATCTGCTCGTATTCCGCCGCCTTCTGGGGGTCGTCCCACACGGTCAGGTCGGACATGGTCTCGTAGGACGTGGCCATGAGGTTGAAGAACTCGGTCATACCGGTGACGGTCGAATCGTTGCGGAAGAGCTCGAGGACGATCAGGCTCCTGTCACCGATCTCGGACTGGAACCTGACCGCGATCTCCTGCAGCCCCTCCGCCCTGGCCCTCTTGTCGGACGTGCCGAGGAGCTCCAGCTTGCGCTTGGTGAGCTCGCACTCCCTGTCCAGCTCCGCACAGGATATCGTCACGAGTCCGAATTCGAACTCGGTCGCCGGGCTGTTGGAAATGGCCGTCCTGACCCTGCCGTATGCCGACGGGTCCGTGAGACGGGTCCTGAGGTCGATGAGCGCGATCTTTATCGCCGCGACATCGTCCACCCCTCCGTCCTTGTCTATGGATTTCTGGAAGACGTTGCGCGCCTTCTCGTATTCGCCACGCTTGAGAAGTTCCTTGGCATCCTCGTAGAGGTCGTTGCCGTCCTTGAACAGTTTGAAGGCCATCTGTGATCGGCACGGTATATTCACGAGTGTTAATAAAATCATCCTCCCATCGCGTCGGACGCAGGGGTCCGGCGGATCTCCAGGTTCCGTGTGCGTTCCCCGACCCTTTAAAAATATTAATATATCAGATTCGGTAGATTCGAGATTCATGTCCAACAGCAGGTTCAAGGCGGTCGAGACCGCGTTCGCACGCACCCCTGTGACGGCCGAGCCCCCGGCTGCCGCCACGTCCGAGTACTACGGATGCAACGTGTTCAACAGGAGGACGATGCGCAGGTACCTATCCGCGGACACGAGAAAGAAGGTGTACGAGGCGATCGAGGAGGGGCTGTCCCTGGACAGGGAGGTCGCCGAGCACGTGGCCGCGGGCATGAAGCGTTGGGCAATGGACATGGGCGCGACGCACTACACCCACTGGTTCCAGCCGCTGACCGGTGGCACCGCCGAGAAGCACGACTCCTTCTCGGAGCCCTACGGCAAGGACGAGTCCCTCGAGCAGTTCGCCGGGAAGCTGCTGTGCCAGCAGGAGTCCGACGCGTCCTCCTTCCCCAACGGGGGGCTTAGGAACACCTTCGAGGCCAGGGGGTACACCGCATGGGACCCCTCGTCACCCGCGTTCATCATCGGGGACACAATGTGCATCCCCACCGTCTTCATATCCTACACAGGGGAGGCCCTGGACTACAAGGCCCCCCTCCTCAAGTCCGAGACCGCCGTCAGCAAGGCGGTGGAGGACCTCCTCGGCTACTTCGGCATGGAGGGCGAGAGGGTCGTCTCGTACCTCGGATGGGAACAGGAGTTCTTCCTCGTGGACTCCGCGCTCTACTCGCAGCGCCCGGACCTGATGATGGCCGGGAGGACCCTCGTCGGCCACAACTCCGCCAGGAACCAGCAGCTCGACGACCACTACTTCGGCTCCGTCCCCGACAGGGTCCTGGAGTTCATGAGGGACCTGGAGTTCGAGTGCTACAAGCTGGCGATCCCCATCAAGACCCGCCACAACGAGGTCGCACCCAACCAGTTCGAGGTCGCACCCGTCTACGAGCAGTCCAATCTGGCGATAGACCACAACCTGCTCCTGATGGCCGTGATGAGGCGCGTCTCCACCAGGCACGGGTTCAAGGTGCTGTTCCACGAGAAGCCCTTCGACGGGGTCAACGGATCCGGCAAGCACTGCAACTGGTCGATAGGCACCGAGTCGGGGATAGCCCTCATGTCCCCCGGGAAGACCGAGAGGGAGAACCTCAGGTTCCTCGTGTTCATGGCGAACGCCCTCAAGGCCGTCTACGACAACAACGCGCTCCTGAAGGCATCCGTGCTCACCGCGTCCAACGCTCACAGGCTCGGTGCCAACGAGGCACCCCCCGCGATAATATCGTCGTTCCTCGGAACGCAGGTCACGGAGGCGTTCAACGAGCTCCTGACCAACGACACCGTCAGGATCGAGGGCAAGTCCGGGTACAGCCTCGGCATCCCGCAGGTCCCCGAAGTCGGAGGCCAAGCGGT
>JAZODL010000196.1:0-4846 GCA_045596945.1 Candidatus Methanomethylophilaceae archaeon
GTGCGATCGGCGCCCGGGACTGCACCGTGAACGGCGTCACCTTCCAGGTCGGCACCGGTTACTCCAACGACGAGGTCACCTCCGCGTTCGCCCTCCCCTCGGGGACCAAGCCCATCAGGAGGTCCAAGCAGGGCGGCACCATCGTGCTGTTCGCGGTACCGGACACCCCCTACAGGGACGGCTACGGATGGATCGGCGGCGAGTTCGCGTTCACCGGAGAGGGGGACCGCGGCGACCAGACGATGACCCGCGGGAACAGGGAGCTCTTCGACAGCATGGCCGGTTCCTACTACAGGGTCCACCTCTTCGTCAGGCGCAAACCCGGGAACTACGTCTACAACGGCAGGGTCAGGGTCGACAGGCACCGCGGCGAGGTCGCCGCGGACAGGGACGGCGTGAACAGGAAGGTCATCAGGTTCATCCTCAGGATGGCCGAGTGACACCGGTGTTACCGAACCTGTTTATCACACCATCGGGATATCGGACGCATGACAAGCGGAATCCTCGGAATGATAGTCTGCCCCATGGTGGACGACAACCTCGTCTACAGCCTCGTGAAGGACGACGAGCCCAAGCGCATCGTCATCGTCGCCAACGGGAACGAGGGTTCCGTGGCGTCGAAGCTCGCCAAGGCCGGTGTCCCCTACGAGACCGTGTCCTGGGGGGATGTCCTCTCCGGATCCGTCACGTTCGACCCCGGGATGTACAACCTCCTGCTGTACATGATCGACCTCGGTCTGCACTCCAGGCCCGAGGAGCTGAAGAGGGTGGTCGAGGAGCTCACCGGCGAGATGCAGCCGTACGTCGACGCGATAGGGTTCTACCTCGGCACATGCGGCAACTACGAGTGGAACATCCCCGCGTGGTCCGACGGCATGGGCTACAAGCCCTCCGCCATGTTCTGCGACCGCAACGGGTGCCTCTGCCACGACTGCGTCGGTATAAACATTGCCGGAGGTCCCAGGTACAACGAGCTCCAGAGCGCCTACATGGGGCATCTGTACGTGTTCCCCGCCATGGCCACCAACTACGACGAGTTCATGGAGGCCGACCAGGCGGAGGCCGCCGCGACCGAGGCCAGCCTCACCGACGAGATGAGGGAGGTCCTCGGCATAGAGCCCGGCAGGGAAGGCTACATGAGGTGGCTCCTGAGCCTGGGCGGATACGAGTACATCCTGAAGATCGACACCGGCATCGGCGACAGGGAGAACTTCGAGGCGGACCTGCAGAAGGTCGCGGACAAGACCCACCTCAAGATCAAGGTGGCGGAGGAGGGATGGGCGACGCTCCAACCCACCGACGACCTCTACGCCAAGTGCAAGTCGTTCCTGAACTGAGTCCGGAGGGGGCCATCCCCTCCCCGGTTCCTTTCACGATTCTCTACGTTCGTATCCGGGTCATTACCGCCATGCATCCAATGTTCCGCGGCCGGATTACCGCCATGCATTCAACGGCGATGCATCCAACTCGGTCCCCGTCGCGAGTGATCGCCGGAATGTCCCGTCTCTGGAAACGGGTTGCGGACCTTCCGGAATCCGTCAGGGTCTCAGTCGGAAAGATGGACAGAGGAGTCGGGTACGGGACACCGTTGTCGTATGGATTCCTGGTAGTTTATGCCGTTCGGAGTAGGGTCCGAACCTATCAAATACTCGGGGGTGTTCGCATGTTGCATGGATGCTTGCTGCCCCTACTGTGGTTCCGAACTATCGTCGCTCAACCCGTTCTCGTTCTGTCAGAGTTGCGGTCAGTCCGTCGTCAAGGACAACATCCAGAGGTGAGCGACAGGCCGCTCGCCGGCGATCCACGTCCGCAACGTCTCCGAAAGGTGCATTCCAATAGGGGACCGTCACGACGGTGATCCGGCGGAGGAGCGGATCGGAAACCCCGGACGGGTGCACGGGGCCCATACCGTGCATCCGTTCCGGAAAAGAACGGCACCGTCGTGATGATTACAAAGATTACAGAACATTGTTATTATACTCCGGATGCGATCGATCGCCGGTGGTATCTTGGAGCCCCATCACACACCCATAACAGGTCAACTGTCACCCGATCCATGCGAATCCGCTCCGGATACGGGTGACGATCCGATCGACGGTATCCACGGTCAAACGGCGATCCCGATAGAACTGACCGAGGACGAGGGGATCCTCGTCAGGAGGTATGCCGCTTCGAATGGTATCTCCGTCGAGGATGCATTCAGACAGGCTCTCTTCGAGAGGATCGAGGACGAACACGACATCTCCGTGGGGGGCCGCGTACAAGAGGTATCCAGATGATCCCAGGACTCATCCCCATGCGGAGGTCCTCGGGATGTTCGGTGATGGGGAGTGAACCGTTCGATGATGTGTTCCGATGAGTGATCCATCATCCCGGGGGACGGGGACGTCCACGATGTGGTGGTCAACGACGATCCGGAGCAGTTCGACCACGGTCCGATCGACGAGGTCCCCTCCATGATCGATGATCTGCTCGACAGGTGGCTCGAACCCGTCGAGCTGCCGGTCGATGCCCTGCCGCTGACGGTCACGGGGAACATCGCGTTGTCGCACCGCACCGGTACCGTCAGCGGATGGGAGGTGTCGGAGGACGGCGAGTTCGTCATCCGGTTCAACGGGCATTCGCCGTATCACTGGATTCCGATGTGATGGCCCCGATGTCCGTTCGACATACCCTATCCGGACGCATCCCATCGTTCAACCGCCCGTCAGGGTCGCGACGAGCGTTATGCCCCATCCTATGGCGGTCAGGATGAGTCCGGAGAGCCAACGGCTGCAACCGATGTAGTCGTGCAGGTGGTACCCGATGAAGAACAGGACGGTCACCGAGAAGGCGGATGCCGTGAACAGCGCGACGTCCACGTCGGGGATGAGCAGGAGCGGCAGCACGACCGGGACGGTCATCATCGCCACGATCAGGAAGCAGCCCAGCGCGCTGTCGCGCATGGACCTCCTGTCGGACACCACCTCGGCACGGCTCTCGGTGCGCATGTCCAGGATCATGGAGCACACCCTCCTCTCGTCCCCGGGGTCGAGGACGTCCAGGGGTGTCCCGCCGAACTCGTCCATGAGCATGGAGATGCGTGTGTCGCGGTCGAGTCCGTCGGTGTTCCCGAGCAGGCGCAGGTACCTCCTCTGGTTGAAGATGTCCACGAGGTAGAACGCCACGGCGTCGATGGCACCCCAGGTCAGGTTCATCCCGACGATCAGGACCACCAGGTCCGTCGCATCGTCGTATGGGAGGATCCCCATCCTGGCGGCGGTCACGAATATGAGGGCCATTATGAATCCGTACAGGACCTCCATGACGGTGAGTCCGTGCCCTGTCGTGCGGATGATCCCGTGGAAGAGTCCGGTCGCCATGGGTGGGGGATGGGCTGGTGGGTGATTACCCTTTCGAACCCCCGTCCCCGGAGAGCATCCCGACGACCATCTCGGGAGTGTACACACGGTCCTCGTATGTCGGATAGTCCGATACGTTGTATGTAACAAGGATGGTGGATTTCCATCCATCGGTGGAGTATATCATCGTGTCTGTCCAATCCAGTTTGTTGCAGGTCGGACATACCTCTGGCCTGTCGGACATGAGATCTGCTGCTAATTCGGCTGAGAGCTTGTCGAATGGAACGACTTTTATGTCCATGTCGTGTAGCATGTGTTCGAGTTTTGAGGCGTTCCCATGTTTGCGTATTAGCTGTCTTCTGTACTCCATGTATGCGACGGAAGAGACGGTCAACAGTCCTGGATGGTTCCTTTTCAACCAATCCATGAATGATTCGTCTCTGAGGATGCAGGTATCGAGTATCAGCACTGTGTCATTAACAGCCATCGGAAATCACCCTGTTGATTTCTTTCAGCAGTGCGAGTGCGGAATCGTCGGCCTCCCGTTTCTCCCGGAGCATCCGTTCGATGAACGGATCGTCGTAGGTGTTCACATGCATGTGGTAGGCGTGTGTGCGGATGCCGTGGGCGTAGACGGAGCGGCGGTACGGCAGGTCCTCCTCCCATGTGGCCAGTGCGACCTTTGGGACGTTGGAACGGCACCTCTCATCCACGCGCAGGTACTCGCAGAGGAGAGACCAGAAGCAGTGGACGGTCCTCAGCAGCATCCTCGGTGTGGAACCGACCTCCAACCCCATGCGGAACACGGCCAGGAACTCCTCCGTCTCCTCCTCCAGTCCCCAGCATCCCCTCGGGAGGGAGGAGACGGCCGCCCCCAGCCGGACCGAGACCTCGTCGGCATCGACAGGCCCGGTCCCATATGATTCCAGGAGGTCCATGAGGGATTGGAAGCACTCCTGGAAGCGGTAAGGCGGTGACGACCCGGGGACGACCGGTTGATCGCCGGGGGCCATCGAGAGATAAAGGGATATGTAGGACTCCATCTCGCCCACCACGGGGTCCGACGGTTCGAAACCAAAGGGGGTCCCGCCCCTGTAGACCAGGTTGTCGGGATCGCGGTACCTGATGTCCCTACCGAGGTAGTCCTCCATCCCGTGTACGACGACCTCCTCCCCGTTCACGTACCAGCAGCGCGGTAGCTGCATATCGGTGCCGATGGAGAGCAGGTGCCTGTCCAGGGACAGCATGAACCGGTTGTACACATCCCATGTGGCCCTCCTCCCGGCGGAGGACTCGTACCTGGCGAGGAACAGGTAGGTGGCGATCTCGGTGTAGCTCCTCTTCCTGAAACACCTCATGATTTGACACCTCTCGTATGATGTATTGTCATACCGTTAATAGAACATTATGCTGTTTATAAAGGGGACCCGTGCACGCAGCGTTGCGGAGCCCCCGGCACCGGAGGGTGCCGCGGGCACCGGGGTTAAGTAACCTCCGTGCGATTC
>JAZODL010000197.1:0-6517 GCA_045596945.1 Candidatus Methanomethylophilaceae archaeon
GTCATGATTGACAGGCGCATCCCCCAGTATTCAGGTGAAGTATATAACACTTCCGATGGGCTGGAACCCCATGGGGAACGGAGACACATGGAACCGTTTCCAATACAACGTTTTCACCATGTCATGGAGTGAAAACCATCATCAATGCATCCCCTATCCTGGACTTCAGCTCCTTCAGATCGGGATAGTACAGACGGACCATGTCATCACGGTACATCTTCCTCCCGACGACCTTTGCCACCACCGCGGCCTCGGTGCGCCCCTCCACCTTCCACGCCCCTGTATCCGATGAGGTGTCCGTCGATACGTATATCGGCAACCTCAGGCGGATCCTCTCGGAATCGTCGCAGATATCCCATAGGAACTCTATCTGATCCGAGGGGATCTCCACAGACGTCCCGTCACGCACCCTGAAGGTCCTGTCCCCACTGTCGTGGAACTCCTCCAGAGTACGTTTGCCCGAGGCCAGGTTCCTGTTCAGATCCGCAAGCATGTTCTCCACGACGGTTTTCTCCATGCACCCGTACCTGTCTCCTTATGTTATAGTATATACTATAGGGCAGGACACCTACGGCGACTGTGCATGCGCCACTGCAAGATATAATATCCAGACCTCCGATAATCACCCATGATGCAGGAGTCGGATGTGAAGAGAGCCCTGTCGGAACACCCTTGTTACTGTGAGTCTGCCCACCGTGAGTTCGCACGCATGCACATACCGGTGGCACCCAGATGCAACATCCAATGCAACTACTGCAATCGCAAGTTCGACTGCTGCAACGAATCGAGACCAGGTGTCACCAGCGAGGTCCTGTCCGCAGAGGATGCACTGGTGAAGATCGGTGCCGTCAGGGCGAGGATCCCGCAGCTCAGGGTCATCGGCATCGCCGGACCTGGGGACCCCCTGGCCAACGACGAGACGTTCAGGACGTTGGAACTCGTGTCCCACAGATACCTCGATCTGACCCTCTGCATATCCACCAACGGTCTGGCTCTAGCCGAATCCGCAGACAGGCTCCATGGACTCGGAGTCAGATTCGTCACCGTGACCATGAACGCCGTGGATCCCGCAATCGGTGCCCAGGTGTACGGCTCGGTCAGATTGAATGGTGAAACGCTGACGGGCATGGATGCGGCCTCGGCACTCATATCCAGACAACTGGAGGGGATCGAGAGGTGCGTGTCCCTGGACATGATCGTGAAGGTTAACATCGTCATGATCCCCGGGATCAACGACCGCCATATCCCCGACGTGGTCCGCAGAGTGAAGTCCCTCGGGGCGTACATCGTGAACATACTCCCGCTCATCCCGGTTGAGGGGACACCCTTCGCCGACAGACGTGCACCCACACCGTTGGAGAGAAGGGAGCTCATGGACCTCTGTTCCATCGATGCCAGGATGATGCGTCACTGCAGACAGTGCCGTGCCGATGCCATCGGCCTCCTGGGCGAGGACCGTTCCTCGGAGTTCGTCAACTTCAAGGGGTGCGGCTCAGGTTGCGGCCCGAAGGAAGGACTCAACGTCACCCTGGACACCGGTTCGGAGCGTCCGTACACCGCCGTCGCCACATCAGACGGCATCACCGTGGATTCGGGGTTCGGCAACGCCCGCTCGTTCCGCATATATTCCGTACGTGACGGTTCCACCGAAGTCGTCGGGACAAGGGACGTCCCCCCTCACGGTACCGTCGCAGGGGACGGTCACAGAAAGCACATCGAGGGAATCGTCGAACTCCTCTCCGACTGCGGCAGGGTGGTCGTCCGTGAGATAGGGCCCCTGCCTGGAAAGGTGCTCGCCAACATGGGTATCGAAGTCATCGTCGCCGAAGGGGACGTTCGCTCCGCCCTGGAGGGTGCCCACCGCCCTTGAAACCATTTTTATAATTGTATCCTGAGTCCCCCTCATTGAAAGGAGTGTACGGAAATGGACGCTCAAGAGATGAGAGAGACCTACGTTGACTTTTTCAAGGGGAAGGAGCACACATACATCAGCTCCGCACCCCTTATCCCCGAGAACGACCCCACGGTCCTGTTCACCACCGCGGGAATGCACCCCCTCGTGCCCTACCTCCTCGGCGAGAGGCACCCGGCCGGAACCAGGCTCGTCGACTTCCAGAAGTGCGTGAGGACTGGCGACATCGACGAGGTCGGGGATGCGAGCCATCTGACCTTCTTCGAGATGCTCGGCAACTGGTCCCTCGGGGATTACTTCAAGAAGGAGTCCATCGCATGGAGCTACGAGTTCCTCACCGATGTCCTCGGAATGGATCCGAACCAGCTCGCCGTCACCGCGTTCGAGGGCGAGGGGGACATCCCCCGCGACGAGGAGACCGCGGCCATCTGGAGGAGCCACGGCATGAGGGACGACCAGATTTACTTCTACGGGAAGGAGGACAACTGGTGGGGTCCGGCCGGCCAGACCGGTCCCTGCGGACCCGACACCGAGATCTTCTACGACGACGGCAGACCCAAATGCGGCCCGGACTGCGGCCCCTCCTGCCACTGCGGGAAGTTCACGGAGATCTGGAACAACGTCTTCATGCAGTACTTCAAGGACGCTGACGGCAAGTTCACCCCGCTCAAACAGATGAACGTCGACACCGGGATGGGTCTCGAGAGGATCCTCCGCATCCTCAACGGCAAGGAGACCGTCTACGACACGCCCCTCTTCACCGGCATCATCGGTAAGCTGGAGCAGATCTCCGGAAGGACCTACGGCACGGACGCGGAGGACACGAAGGCATTCAGGATCGTCGCGGACCACCTCAGGGCCGCCACGTTCATCCTCGGCGACGGTGTGACACCCTCCAAGATGGGTCAGGGATACATCCTCAGGAGACTCATCAGGAGAGCCAGCAGGTACATGTCCAAACTCGGAATCGAGGACGCGTGCATGCAGACCATCTCCGAGGTCGTCATATCCGAGTACTCCAAGGCCTACCCCGAACTCGAGAGGAACAGGGAGTTCATCCTCACCAACATCAGCGGCGAGGAGGAGAAGTTCCGCAAGACACTCACCAAGGGACTCAGGAGGTTCAACGAGATGCTCTCCGAGAACGGTGACAGGAAGGTCCTCGACGGCGAGATGGTCTTCAGACTCTACGACACGTTCGGATTCCCCGTCGAACTCACCCAGGAGCTCGCCGCGGAACAGGGTCTCGAGGTCGATATCGATGACTTCAATAACAGGTTCAGGACCCACCAGGAGAACTCACGCGCAGGTGCCGACCAGCAGTTCAAGGGCGGTCTCGCCGACCACGCGGTGGAGACCACCAAGCTCCACACCGCCACCCATCTCCTCAACGCCGCACTCAGGAGGTTCGTCAGTCCGGACATCCAGCAGAAGGGATCCAACATCACCGCCGAGAGGCTCAGGTTCGACTTCAACCTCGACAGGAAGTGCACACCCGAGGAGCTCAAGGCCATCGAGGAGTTCGTCAACGAGGCCATCAGGGCGGAGATCCCCGTTGTATGCGAGGAGATGCCCTACGAGGAGGCCATGGCACGCGGTGCCATCGGGGTGTTCACCGACAAGTACGGTGAGATGGTCAAGGTCTACACCATCGGCGACATATCCTGCGAGCTTTGCGGAGGGCCCCATGTGTCCAACACATCCGAGCTCCAGGGATTCAAGATCAAGAAAGAGGAGAGCTCCGCTGCCGGCGTCAGACGCATAAAGGCCGTCGTCGGCAAGTTCGATTGAAACCCAAACCCCGGATGCCCGCATCCGGGAAACCCCTTCCTTTTCCCACCCATCCGTCTCCGCACCCGCGGTTGGTGTGACCGGTACCGCGACCCTCGGACGGGATGGCAACCAACGACATCCACCGGAAACCGAAATGCCGTCGCGAACACGACACCAACGGTTCCCAGGAAACCACGATGAAGCCACAGGAAAGACGACATCACAGAATCATACAACAAACATGGTAAGAGAATGGTGGACTGGGCGCGATTTGAACGCGCGACTTCTTGCTTGCAAAGCAAGCGATCTTCCAGCTGATCTACCAGCCCACTAATTACCCCCTATCTTTATCATAAATATATACTTTTTGGTTATTTGAAAACCCTCCGATACACCTCCAATTGATGACCCTGACATGTGTCCCGGATGTGGTGGAGGCACCCGGATCGCATACGACAAACGGTTAATACGATGCCAGTTCTCACCGACCCGTATATACGCGCGCGATGGGCGAAGTGTTGAAATACAATGTCGCGTGTTAGCACTTAGCACGGGTGATACCATGTTTGGAAAAAGCATCAGGCTCGAGAGGATTATGGACAGGAACACCGGTAACTGCGTTATCGTACCAATGGATCACGGGATATCGATAGGGCCCACAGAGGGACTCATCGACATGAAGAAGGCTGTGGACGACGTCGCCAACGGTGGTGCCACGGCGGTCCTCATGCACAAGGGCCTGATCCGCTACAGCCACCGTACGAGTGGAAACGACATCGGACTCATCCTGCACCTCTCCGCATCCACAGACCTCGGGGTCACGAGCAACAGCAAGGTACTCGTCGCCACCGTGGAGGAGGCGCTCAAGGCCGGAGCGGATGCCGTGTCCGTGCACATCAACGTCGGAGCCGAGACCGAACCGGAGATGCTCTCCGACCTCGGCAGGATCTCCAAGGACTGCAACGACTGGGGGATGCCCCTCCTCGTCATGGCGTACCCCCGTGGACCCAAGATCGAGAACTCCTATGACCCACACGCCGTCGCACATGCCGCAAGGGTCGCCGCCGAACTCGGTGCCGACCTCGTGAAGTGCAGCTACACCGGGGACATCGACTCGTTCAGGGAAGTCGTCAGGGGAGCCCTGGCACCCGTCGTCATCGCCGGAGGACCCAAGATGAACTCCGACGACGAGATCCTGCAGATGGTGTACGACTCCATACAGGCCGGGGGACACGGCGTGTCCATCGGAAGGAACGTCTTCCAGCACAGGAACGTCGAGGCCATGACCAGGGCGATCACCGACATCGTCCTCCGCGGATACACAGTGGAAGAGGCGAAGAAGAACAACCCCCTGTGATACAATGGAAAAGGAACTCTGGATCAGAGCGGACGTGCCCGATGACAAGGAAGTCCGTAAACAACTCGTGATCACCGCCATGGAGACCGGTATCGGCACCGCACTCGTGAGGCCCGAGGACTCCGACTTCACCGAACTAGGCAAGGTGGACCTCCGCTACAACGAGGGCGGCAGGGTATCCGGTGGCATCGAGATCGTCGAGCTCAGGACCCCCGAGGACCAGGACAGGGCGATGGATCTGGCCGGTAAATGCGATGCGGTCATCCTGGATTCCTCGGACTGGACCATCATCCCCCTGGAGAACCTGATCGCCAGGTTCAGGAACTCCGGAACAAGGGTGTTCGCCTGTGCGGAGGACACCGAGCAGGCTAAACTGTACATGCAGACCCTTGAGAAGGGGGTCGACGGCATCATCATCAGCTCCATGGACCCCAACACGATCAGGGGGTTCTCCAACATAGTATCCGGAAGCTCCGACGTGCAGCTCTCCACCGTCGAGGTCGTCGACATCAGAAACATCGAGATGGGCGACAGGGTCTGCGTCGACACGGTGTCCATCATGGTCCCCGGCGAGGGGATGCTGATCGGATCCCAGGCGTCGTGCCTGTTCCTGGTCCAGTCCGAAAGCGAGGACAACGGATACGTCGCCGCGAGGCCGTTCAGGGTCAACGCGGGAGCCGTCCATGCATACGTCCTCGGACCCGGCGGGAGGACCAGGTACCTCGGGGAACTCAGGTCCGGGGAGCCGGTCGTCCTCGTCAAGAGGGACGGTACGACCCGGCTTTCCGCAGTCGGGAGATGCAAGGTCGAACAGAGACCCCTGCTCCTCCTGACGGCGACGGACGGCGAGAACATGTACTCCACGATCCTCCAGAATGCGGAGACCGTGAAGATGGTCGGACCAGATGGTGCGACATCCGTATCGAACCTGAAGAAGGGGGACCTCCTCCTCGCGAGACTCGAGGCCGGGGGACGCCACTTCGGGATGAAGATCGACGAGACCATAAGGGAGATCTGATGAGGATCTGCGCCTCGCTAAGCGGGTTGTCCGATCTGGAGCTGATCGGCAACGCGGACATGGTGGAGATACGTCTGGACCTCCTGGACGGCATCCCGCCCGTGGATGGCAAGGACCTCCTGGTCACATACCGTGGCCCGGTGGACCTCGGGGTGCTCCCCGAGGGGTATTCCGGCATGATAGACATCGGGGAGTCCGAACGTCCCGAGACGGGACTCGGGGTCGTGGCATCGTACCACGACTACGAATCGACGCCGGATGCGGAACGCATACGCTCCCTGCTGTCGTCCATGGATGCCGACATATGCAAGGGGGCCTTCACCGTGAACTCGTTCAGGGACCTGGTGAGCATCCGCGATGCGGCGCTCTCCCTCGGGAGGAGGCACGTCGTGCTCGGCATGGGTGCCCTCGGCAAAGTCGGATCGTAGCCATGTCGTTCTGTGAGCCAAGGAGTTGT
>JAZODL010000198.1:0-2483 GCA_045596945.1 Candidatus Methanomethylophilaceae archaeon
TGTACGACGTCAGGATGCCGGACAACTCGATAACCTACTCGGACGTGTTCCCGGAACCCGACGTGGAGGGGATCCTGTCGGATGCCGAGGCGAGAGTGGACGACATCATCCAATCCATCCTCGCCGGGGAGTCCGGCGACCACAGGACGATGGCGTCGTCAGACCACGTGGACGAGGTCTATCCGTTTTACGAAGATGCCAGGTCCACCGAGCCCTTCGCCATCAACGACAGGTGCGTGGAGTGCAGGATCTGCGAGGACGTGTGCCTCGAGGGCGTCATCAGGATCTACCACAGGAAGCCCGTGTGGGACGAGCCGGAGTGCTCCCACTGCATGTGCTGCGCCAACCTCTGCCCGAAGGCGGCGATAGAGTACGGCGACGGCACAGCCGGCAAGGGGAGGTACCACCACCCCGACTACCACCTTAGGGTGCTCGGGATGCCGCTGAGGTGGTGATCCCCACATCCCGCCCCACTGGGGCGGGCCGAACCTCTTCCCCCATCCATCATTATTATAATTGGATGTATATGCCAACCTGATACAATGGTGATCATCAGTGTCGACGGCGTCACGTTCTCGTACAGGAGCGGGAGGGTCCTGGACGGGATCGACCTGGACCTGTCCGGTCCGGGGATAACCTCCCTCATAGGACCCAACGGGGTCGGCAAGTCCACACTGCTCCACTGCATGAACAGGCTGGTCCAACCCGGGTCCGGCACCGTGATGGTGGACGGGGAGGACGTCTCCGACCTGAGCCTGATGGAACTGGCCAGGACCATGGGCTACGTCCCGTACAGCTCCCGTCCAGACTTCCCCCTGACCGTCCTCGACACGGTCGTCATGGGGAGGCACCCCTACAGCAGGGTGGGCTCCGTGAGGGAGGACGTCAGGGCCGCCCACGCCGTGCTCCTGGAGATGGGCGTCGACGACCTGGCCTTCAGGCCGATGAGTGAGCTGTCGGCCGGACAGCGCCAGAAGGTCATGCTGGCCAGGGGCATCGTGCAGGACCCGAGGGTCCTGCTGCTGGACGAGCCCACCGCGAACCTGGATATAAGGCACCAGATGGAGGTCACCGCGATGCTCCGCGACCTGTGCGCCGACAGGGGGATGTGCGTGGTCATGGTCAGCCATGACCTCAACATCGCCGCGAAGTACTCCGACACCGTGGTGCTGATGCACCGCGGCAGGATCCATGCGGCCGGGACGCCGTCCGAGGTCCTCACACCGGACAACCTCCGCACCGTGTACGGCGTGGACGCGGACGTGGTGGACCACCGCGGGAGACCGTACGTGATGCTGAACGAACCGGTGGTGGACGATGAGCGAGACCTCGGATGACTTCGACGACCGCTACAGGGAGCATGTCTCCCGCAAGGTCCTGTTCATCATCATCTTCGTGCTCGCGGCCGTAGCCCTCTGCGGCGTCTCGTGTCTGATCGACGGCAGGCCGATAGGCATCCTGGACGTGTACGGGATCATCTGGGACCACATCACGGGGGCCACATACGAGTACGGCACCCCGGAGTACTGGGACGACTACATCGTCTGGGACACAAGGCTGCCCCGCGTGGCAATGGCGGTGCTGGCCGGTGTGGCCCTGTCGTCCTGCGGTGTCGTGATCCAGAGCCTGGTGTCCAACCCGCTCGCGGACCCGTACACCACCGGGATATCCTCCGGAGCATCATTCGGTGCTATCCTCGCCATGGTCGTGGGCTTCTCCTTCGGGTCCCTCACCGGCCAGGCAGGGATAGTCGGCAACGCCTTCATCATGGCGCTGGTCCCCGCGTTCGCGGTGATAGCACTGTCGAGGGTTGTGTACACATCCCCGGCCACGCTGATCCTCATCGGGACGGCGGTATCGTACCTGTTCGGCTCCCTGAACACGCTCCTTCTGGTGAACGCGGACGAGGAGACCATGGCCACCGCATACCTGTGGCAGATCGGCTCCTTCGACAACGTGATGTGGTCGGAGCTGACGGTCCCGTTGGTGGTGACCGTCCTCGGGTCGGTCTCGGTCCTGCTGCTGTCCGGGAGGCTGAACCTGATGATGATGGGTGATGACGAGGCCCGCAGCATGGGCCTCGACACCCAGAACCTCCGCACGGTGCTCCTGCTGCTGATGTCCCTGATGGTGGCGGCCATCATCAGCTACACCGGGATACTCGGTTTCGTCGGACTGGTGGCACCGCACATGGTCAGGATGCTCATCGGTTCGGACAACCGCTTCGTGATACCGGCGTCCATGGCCTTCGGTTCGGTGCTGCTGCTGACCACCGATCTGCTCGCCAGGGTCGTGGTGCACCCGGCGGAGCTGCCGGCGGGGATACTGCTGATGATGGTCGGCGGACCGCTGTTCCTGCTGCTGATCGTCAAGAAGAGGAACTACGGGGTGGGGCAGTGAACTGGGAGTCCTTCGAACCTCTGGTCGATGCCCTCAACCGCCGCAGATGGGTCGTCGGGACCGCCCTGCTGGCGCTGCTGGCA